>CAIVSK010000286.1 GCA_903908495.1 Akkermansiaceae bacterium | reverse complement strand
CGATTGACTGGTCGGTGACTGATTTGCAGGGGAGCGACGTGCCGGTCATCGGCTATCAAAAAGGATCGCTCGAGGCACCCACGGTGGGAGCCGGCGACACCCCGCCCAGCGGCGGATACGTCAGCTACATGGAAACGTCCACTTTCGTGCCGGAACCGTGCTCGGCGGTGATGGTGATGGTGCTCGGATTGATGGGCCTGCTTGACCGCCGCCGCTCGTGGAGCTAGCCCGCCTTTGTGCCTGGCCGCGTCAATCGGGCGCTGTGGGCATTCACAGCTAATTGAGCCGTATCGGGCGTCCCGCCGGCTAGGGACGGTGCGGCGTGATTGTTGAGAGGACCGGTGCCGTCACCAGCGCGCGTTTCATGCCGATGGTGCAATTGCGGGCGTCTCCGGCGGGTGACTGGGTTTTCTTTTCCAGATGAGGAATCCCGTCGTCGTCCACGTGAGAGACGACGGTGTCCCAGGTGGTGAGCCCTTGGCGGTCGAGCCGCAGGCGCAGGAGCCAACCGTATCGGGAAGGACCTTCATCGAAGCCATCAAAGACGAAGTCGCTGAGGCTATAGACGATGAGCTTGCCCTTGTAATACTCCGCGCCTTGCGTGCAATGCGGATGGCTGCCGACGATGACATCGGCCCCGGCGTCGATCATTTGCCGGGCGAACTGTCTCTGGCGCTGGTTGACCGGTTCCTGTTCATCACCCCAATGCATGAATGGAATTACCAGATCCGCCTTGTGGATGGAGCGCGCGGCTTTGATGTCGGCCAGCACCTGCTCGTCCACGCCCCAAGCGACACCAGGCCAGCAAGGGCCGGCTTCGAACTCGCGGGGTTGGAATTCGTTGTAGGCCAGCAGGGCGATGCGCAGGCCGTTGATCGTGAGAATGTGCGGCATGCGCGCTTCGGAGGTGTTGCGGCCGCCTCCGATGTGGGCGATGTGATGGCGGTCGAGCAGATCAAGCTGTTCAACAAAGGCATTATTCCCGAAATCGCCGGTGTGGTTGTTGGCAAGCGAGACGACGTCGAAGTGCCGTGCCAAGATGGGCAGCACGCGTGGATGAGGCTGGAATGTCCAAGGCTTGTCTGCCATGGGCTTGCCCTTGGTGGACACGACGCATTCGAGATTGCCAATGCTGGCATCAGAAGCCTTCAAGATACCGGCGAATTCGTTGAAGGGATCCATCCCCCGGGCAATGCATTGGCCGGGCCGGCCCGCGAGCATGATGTCACCGGCGAAGACGAGCACTGCGGTGGCGGGTGTCTTACTGCTGACCTGCGCGGTTTGATTCCTCAACGAGCAGGAGCTGGCGACCAGACATAGGGCCACCGCTCCGAGGGCGGGAACGTGAGATATGGACATGTGCAGGGTTTGGGTTCGTCGAGAATTGCCAGCCGATACAGGTTCGGTTTTTTCAATGATCTTGCCAAGGATAAATCCGCTGAGCACGCCTCAGAGTCGGCGGCACCGTGATCCTGCTGGAACCTGCGAACTCCGCGATCATCTGCGCCGTTGTTGCAAGTTCCATTTGCCCCTGCTAGTGAAGTGCCTCAAGCCGCAAAAACCGTTTGCTTGCCGATCCGATTGATGATTGTTGAATGCTGAATGCTGAATGCTGAATGCTGAATGCTGAATGCTGATTGGAAGTTGAGATGGCGTTCCGTCACTTCAACAATCAAGAATCATCCATCGGCAATCATCAATCGAAGGGGTTTCCGAATAGTATGCAATTTGCTTGGCGGGCGGTACACTAGGGTGCGGCGCTCACTCGAAGGCGGATGAAGCGGTGCGGGGCGGAAGAGACGGGCACGGTATCACGGACGCGGAGGGTGTTGGGTTGGCTGTTCGGATCGATTAGCGTCTGTGTCGTGTTCCATGATCCGGTTGTCGGATCGTCGCAGACCTCCACGGTATAGGTTAGATTGGTCGCCGCCGGATTTGTCGGAACGGTTAGCCGGAGATAGAGGTTGGTGCCATCGGTGGCGAAATCGGTGGTGAGCGGAGAGACGTTTGCCAACACCGGGTCGGTGCCCAGCGCGAATTCCAGGAAGTTGGAGAGTCCGTCGCCATCGGCGTCGGCGTCCGGCGCGTTGCTGCCGGGGTCGGCATTGCCAAAGTGGGCGATTTCCCAGGTGTCGAGAATGCCGTTGCCGTTGGCATCGGGATTTGCGGCGATGACCGTGACGTTGAGTGTGGCGGTCGTTGCCGCATTGGCGGTGTCGGTGACGCTGACGGAAAAGGCATTGAGGCCGACATGGGTTTTGAGCGGTGTGCCAGCCAGGACACCGGCGTTGCTGACTGATAGCCAGGCCGGGCCGGAAACCTTGGCATACCTCAGCGTATCGCCAATGTCCAAATCGGAGGCAACGAGTTGGCCGGAAAACGCCGCGTCCTCGGTGGCTCCCATTGCGATCGGATTGGTGGTGAAGGCCGGAGCGGTATTGAATCGTGAATACACCAGTACCAGGTTGTTGCCCGACTGTTGGATGGCCCAGGTGCCGTGACCGGTGGTGAATCCGCTGGTATTGAGAACGATCTTGGCGGGATCGAATCCGGTGATGGTGCCCGCGTTTTGGATCAACGTGAAGGTCTTGCTGGCTTCCGTAAAGTGGGCGAGTGCTTGTTCGCTGATTTGAACCGTGATCCGATTGGCCGTGGTTGCCGTTAGGTTGAGCGAGGCGACGGTGAGCTTGTCGTAGCCACTGCCGGCGGTGCCGGTCCAATCGGCCACTTGCCAGGCGAGGATGGAGCCCGGCGCCAGCGTGAGCGCGTTGTTGATGGTCAGGTTGGCGGGCCCGCCACTGCCGGGGGCCAGCGTTCCGCTGTTAGAAACCGTGCCGCCAACAGCGCCGCTGCCTGCCAGGGTGGCCCCGGCGGCGATGGTCATGGCGGAGCCCGCGGCCAGCGAGCCGTTGAGCGTCAGCTTGCCCGCACTCACGGTGGTGCTGCCGGTATAGGTATTGGCAGCCACGAGGGTGAGGGCCCCACCGGTGAGGGCGAGTTTCCCGCTGCCGCGTAACACGTTGGCTAGAGTGGCGGTGGTATTGAGTGTTAGGGTGACGCCCGAGGCGATGGCAATGGCACTCGTGTCGCCCAGGGTGAGGGCCGCGCTCTGGAGGCTGCTGTTACCGGTGATGGAATAGCCATTCGCGGAGGTCAGGCTGAGGGTACCGGTGCCGGCATTGAGGTTGCCATTGACCGAGATATTCGCGCCGACCGCAGTGATTTGATTGGCGCCGTAGGTTCCAGACAGAGTCAACTGAGCCGCGGAGGTGTAGGCGAGATTGCCTGAGACGGTTAGAGGAGGCGCGGTGAAAGCCGAGCTGAAATTGTAGGCGAGGGTCGCGCCCAAGGCGACGGTGAGCGGGCTGGCCGGGATCGAGCCGGCGGCACCGCCGCCGCCGATGTTGAGTGTACCGGCACCCACCGCGGTAGTACCGGTGTAGGTGTTGGCGTTGGTGAGGATCAGGGTGCCTGCTCCGGCTTTGATGAATCCATTGGATCCGGCAACCACCGCGCTGATGGTGGTGGTGGTCGGGTTGTTGACGGTTAGAACCGGTTGATTGGTGCCATTGTCCAGCGTGAGTGGTCCGCCGGAGCCGGAGGCGAGTGTCCATGCGTGGCTTGGGGAAGTGTCGCCAAACACCAGGTTGCCGAGCGTGCGGGCGCCATCCAGGGTGACGGTGGCATTGGCGGTTAGATCCAGCGTGCTGAAATCAGCCGTGACGGTGGCCCCGTTGCCGAGAAGCCCGGCCGCCCAGTTGCCCGCCGCAGTCCAGGTTCCCCCGCCCGCGGTGATCCACGTCGGGGTGGCGACCACGGTGATGGTGAGGGTGGCCTCGTCAAACAGGCCCGCCGCATCTGTGACGCGAAGGATGAAGACATTGGTGCCGGTGTTGGCACTCGTCGGGGTGCCGGTTAAACTGCCGCTGGTTGCCACAGTGAGCCATGCCGGGCCGGAAACCTTGGTATAGGTGAGGGTGTCACCCGCATCCGGATCCGTGGCGGTTAGGGAGCCGGTGAATGCCAGGTCCTTCATGGTGTAGATATTAATCGGGTCGTTGGTGAAAACCGGGGGATCGTTAACTGCGATCACGCTGACGTTAAGGGTGGCCTCGGTGAAAATCCCGGTGCTGTCCGTCGCGCGCACCCCGAAACTGCCCGGGCCGGGGTCGGCGTAGCCCGGGGTGCCGGACAACGCGCCGTTGGTGGCAATGCTGAGCCAAGCGGGACCGCTGGTCTTGGTGAAGGTGAGGGTGTCGCCGGCATCAGCATCGGTGACGGAGCTTGCGAGGGATTGGCTGTAGGCGATATGTTCGGTGGCATTGGGTTTGACCAGCGGATTGCTCGCAAACACCGGTGCGTGCTTGATGGAGGTGACATGGACCACCACCGTGGCAGTGGCAGTGGCAAACGGATAGATGCCGGCCAGGCCGCCATCCTGGGCACCGACCAGCAGGGTGGCATCGCCATTGCTGAGCCAGGCGGGATTGGCGACGGTGAGGGTGCCTGTAGTGGGATTGATGGCGAAGATGCCCTGGGCATTGCCGGAGACAATCGCATAGACCACCGTCTCACTGTTAGGATCGGCGGCGCTCACCGTGCCGAGGGTCGTGCCCAGCGTGGCGGTGGCGGCATTGACGCTATAGGCATACGATGCCGGGGCGAACGCCGGCGCGGCGTTGATATTGAACGGCAACAGCATGGAGCCGGGAATGACGGTGACGGAGGTTGCACCCGGGCCGGTGTAGCCGACACTCACATGATCGCCGCCGCCGCCCTCCTTGTGCAGGGTTTCCAGATAGACCGCTTGTCCCGCCACGAGCGTTTTCACTGCGGAGGTCTGCGCCGCGTAAGTGGTCCACACGTTATAATCGGTCCATCCGCTGACGCTCGCGATCTGAGCGGCGCCACTGCCGTTGGCATTGGCACTGAACAGCAGCCGCGAGTTGTCATCACTGGAAATGTAAAACTGATAAGCTCCCGACGTCGGCGGAACAAATTTCGCCCGGATGCGCGAGCCATAGTTGTCACCGTAGCCGGTCCCGGAATCAAAAGACGTCAGAGTGCGGCGGACGTTCGGCTTGTTCGGGTAATTCGCGCTGCCGGTCAGGTCGGACACCGCGGTGCCCGACGACAGGCCGGTCCAGATTTCCTGGACAATGCCGGTGACGTTGATGCCTGTGGCCGCCACGACGCTGACGGTCACGGTGCCCGTTCCGTTGAGTGCGGGGGTGCCGTTATCGGTGGTTTGGATGGTCAGGGTGTAAGTCGGGGTGCTGCTGGCGTTGAGCAACCCGGCTTGTGCCACATACAACTGTCCTGAAGCCGGGTTGATGCCGAACACCCCGCCGGTATTGCCACCGCTGATGGCATAGGCACTGAAGGAATCCTGGGCATTGACGTCAGTGGCCGTGACCAGGCCGAGCGGCTGGCCGACATAGGCGTTGTCCCGTGCGATGTAAGGTGCCGGGGTGACTTGCGGCGCATAATTCTGATAGTACGGTGCCAGATACAAGCCGCTGATGACTTGGCGGGTGATGCCGGGGCCGGTCCAGGCCACTGCCACATGATCGCCACCGCCACCTTCCTTGTGGCGCGCCTCGATATAATACGCCTGGCCGGCCGTGAGGGTCACCGTCGCGGACTGCTGTGAGGCATTGGCCGTCCACGCGTACTGGTCGGTGTATCCGGCAACCGATGCCCGGACGGTGGCGCTGGCGGGGGTGGCGTTGGTGCCGAGCCGCAACTCGCTGGCATCGTCGGAGGCGATCCAGAATTGATAGGTTCCGCTCACCGGAGGAATCAAGTAGCCGCGGATGGTGCTGCCGAAGTTGTCGCCGTGCGAAAGGCCGTCGAACGCCGTTAGATACTGCTCGCTGTCTGGCTTGTTAGGAAAATTGGGGCTGCTTGTAAGATCAGCCAAGGTGGAGCCGGTGATGTTTTCGAAGTAGGTGCGCACGATCCTGCCCGGTTGATAGCTGTCGGGGGAGTTCACCACGGTGATGGCGACGGTTGCCGAGTTGGTGAGGGACGGCGAGCCCTGGTCAGCGGCGCACACGGTGAGGTTGTACACCGTGTCGGCGCTAATGCTGATGTCGCTCGCCACGGTGAGCTGTCCGGTGCCGGAGTCGATCGCGAACGCGTTGCCGGTATTGCCGGCGGTGATGCTGAAGGTGACGAAGTCGTACGGGTCAGGATCGCTGGCTGCCACCTTGAGAATCTGGGTTCCAACATACGTGTGTTCCAGGATGGTGGCGGAAGCGGCGCTGATGACCGGCGGTTCGTTGACATTGATGACGGTGATCACGCTGCGCAGGTATTCATTGAGCGTGGGGTTGGTGGCGTCGGTGATGGAGACGAACATCTCGATGGTGGCCGGATCGTCCCAGCGCAAGGACAGGGCTTCGAAATTCAGCGGTGTTGGATTGGCAACGGTGAGTGCGCCGGTGGCGGAGTTGATGGTGAACGCGCCGTTGGTGTTGCCACTGGCGATGGCATAGGTGAGGGTGGCTCCCGCATGATTGTTGCGGGCCAGCACGGTTCCGACCGCTGTGCCAAGCGCAGGGTTTTCCAGGATGGCAAAGCGCTCCGACTTGACGCCGCCGGCCACGCTGCCGGTAATCAGATAGGAACCGAGGCTGCCGTAGTTGGAGTACCCATCCACCAGCGGGTCGCCGCGGCCGACGCCGCGAATCCGCAGCAGGTATTCGCCGGCAGCCAGGGTGGATGAGACGACGGCGTTGATGTCGAGGTCTGGATTGTTAGATGCGACCACGACGTTGCTGGCGGCATTGACGATCTCGGCCTGGATGTCGAGATTGGGGTTGAGGCTCACGGTATTGACATTGAGGGTGGCCAGGCCCCCGCTGGTGACAAAGCGGAAGGCATCGACGTCGCCGGTGGTTTCAATGATGCCTTCGCCCGCCACCGTGTTGTCAGAGGCGATTTCAAGATACTTTGCGGTTGCCAGGGTGTCACCGGTGTCATCGGGCCGGTATCCGATGTTGTTGTTATTGTTGGCGATGATGCTCAGGTCGTCCTGGGTTTGGTTGGCGCTGAGGTACTCGCCCCTCGACCATTGTGATAGATTCTGATAGTAGCCGACGCCCATGATGGGAGCCCAGCCGGTGACGCCGCTGCCGTGGCCGCCGTAGTATTCTTCGGCAGGGCTGATTCTGCCGTCATGACTCAAGCCCAAGGCATGGCCGCACTCGTGGGCGACGACTTCGGCCGAGGATTTGCCGGTGGAATAGAACGCCCAGTTGACGCGGTCGCCGCTCCAGTTGTAGGAGCCGACATAGGACACGCCGCCGGCACCGGATGCGGCGGTGGTGGTGGGAGTGATGATGCAGTGTTGGCGGCGTCCGTCCGGCGCATTGTCGAACACCTTGCGGTCGGTGGTGATGTTGAGATTGAATCCCTGATAGTCCTCGCACACCATTCTCCAGACATCGAAAACCTGGGCGTTGCTGGCACCGGAGGGAGCTGCATTGAAATCGCCCCAGCCGGGAAACGGGCCGGTTTCCCCGTCGAAGTCCAGATAGATCACGCCGGTGGCCCCCGGCAGGCTTTGCAGCGGGATGACGGTTTGATAGGACGGGATGGGAATGTTGGTCGGATGGGTTTGCGGCGCGTCGGCCGGATCGGCCTCGGCTGCGGCGGCTGCGGCCTCGGCTGCTGCGGGCGGCTTGGCGTAATTGACACAAACGATTTCATCCAAGGGGTGGGCGACCAAACGCGGCGCGCCAAGCTTGCCGGAGGGATCGACTCTCCAGGCGGCGGTCTTGTCGTCGAAGCGCACGTGGCCGACGAGCGCGCCGGCGACGCCGGGGACGGTCTGGCGCTGGAAGAAATAGAATCCGGGGTCGGGTTGGGTGAGGCGGCCTTGGATGAACAAGATTCCGCGGGCGTCGCGTTGGCTCATTTCGACTGCGCCAGCGGCCTGGCGGCCATCGGGGAGGGTGAAAGCCACGGATTTTCCCGTCACGATGCGTTCGAGAAAGTCTGGCGGCAGATCGGCGGCGGGAGTGGCAGGTGGCGGCGGATTTCCGGGAGTTGCGCCAGCCGCCATGGCCACGGCCGGCGGCGCGGGAGTTGGGCTCGTGCCGGGGTGCGCGACGGAGCGGCCGGGCGCAGGTGCGGAACGGGGCGAGCTGGCAGTGGGTGCTGGCGGTTGGTTGGGGACGGGGGTGGCGGACTGGTAAAGGTACAGGGCCAGCACCAGAGCGACGAGGCAAGCAAGGATTGCCGCGCTTGATCTGAGGGTGAGTGTTTTCCAAATGGCCATGGCGATGGGTGACAGTATGACCCGAACAGCGGCCGGTACGAGCATTATTGATGTCAAAACGCACCCGGCGTGAGAAATCTCAATCTGCTGGCGTATGGATCATCCGGAGAGACAAGGACGCGCCCCGCCGGAAAGCCGTCGCGCTTGTCGAAGTGGCCGAACCATTGTCCATCCAAGGCTCTAACCCGGCTGCTGAATGCTTCGGAATCACCGCACCATGAGACACTCACTGCTATCAATTATTTTGACGCTGCCACTGGTTGCCGCGCCGGAGAATCTTCTGCGCAACGGCAACTTTGAGGGCGGCTTGCTGTATTGGCACCAGATCGACCCGCAGCTCGACGCGCTGGTGAAGGATGCGGCGGTGGGCGAGTACGCGTTGCGCATCGCCAAGGGCAATGTGATGAGCGCTCCGTTTGTGGCGCAGCAGGGCCAGCCGATGACGGTTTCGTTTTTCGTGAAGGGCGAGCAACCGGGCCGTGTCGGGGTGCAGATGCCGCCGAGTGCGCGCGAACCGGGCACCAAGGCGAAACGCCTGTGGATGGCAGAGTCCGAACAAAGCGCGGAGATCGGAACCGCTTGGAAGCGGGTTTCCTTCACTTGGACCGCTGATGTTCCTGCGGACGGCTTCTGGCCGAATCCGCATTATCTCGTCCAAATCGGCGGCTACGACCAGCCGATCCTCGTCGACGGGGTCACCGTGACGGCAGGGAAAGACGGAACTTCCAATTATGTGCCCCGGCGGAAAATCGAGGTGGTGGCGGAATGTGTCAACCTGCCCGGGTGGAACGGTGCAGCGGGCAATGCCTTCGACAAGGGGGCCACCGCGCGGATGATCGCCCATGTTTCCAATCCTGGAAAATCCGCGTGCACGGTCACGCTGCGGTGGCAGCTTGTCGATTACGAGGGCGTCGCCGCGGTGGGTGCCGCGATGGACACGAAAATCACCCTGCCGGCGGCCAAAACCTCGTCAACCGAAACTCCCATCGCACTCACCCGCAATGGCCTGGTCTATGCGAGGCTAACAGTACTCGACGACACCGGCACGTTGATTGACAAATCGGATTTCCCCCTCACCTCGCTTCCCTATCCGAAAGCGGCGACCCAGCCCGATTACCGCGAGCGCTTCGGAGGATCGTTTGCGGGCGGTAAAATGATGTTGGAAAAATTCCAGCGGATCGGATTCGGCTGGACCCGCTGGTATCCGGAAACCAAGTGGCACTCGTTCCAAGCGAAGAAGGGCGATGCCTTCAACTGGCATGATGCGGCTTTCGAGCTCGCCGCGAAGCACGGCATCTCCCAGCATGTCGTGCTCTACGGTTGGCCCGAGGGGCTGATGGACAAGGAGCACAGCGGAAATCCGCTGCCCCTCGACATGCGTTGGGGGCCGGATGACGGGCGATGGGATGATCTGAAGATCGAGACAGCGTGGGACAGATATGTGAAGGCTGCAGCCCTCCATTTCAAGGGCCGATCGATCATTTTTGAAATCGAGAATGAGCCGGGATTCGACAAGTGGGACCGTTTCCAGACTGAATACGCGAAGTTCACCATCCGCACCGCGAAGCTGATCCGTGCGACCGATCCGCAGGCGAAGATCATGGTCAACAACGTCTATGGCATTCCCGAGAAATTGAACGAGGTGTTGTTTGCAGCCAGCGGCT
This sequence comes from Akkermansiaceae bacterium, assembly GCA_903908495.1. Taxonomy (GTDB): domain Bacteria; phylum Verrucomicrobiota; class Verrucomicrobiia; order Verrucomicrobiales; family Akkermansiaceae; genus Luteolibacter. The sequence continues at coordinate 17,380 of CAIVSK010000286.1, read as the reverse complement.
TGAAATACATCGATGTCGTGTCATGGCACGACTATCACGAAGGCTGGCTGAGCGACGCGCGGGGCATCAAACGGATGCGCCAGAACATGGACGAAGCCGGCGGAAAGAACGTCGAAATCTGGTTCAATGAAGGCTGGGCCTACACCAATACCGCGGTTGACGAGCCCATTGCCTGCACACATCTAACATCCGCTGAAAGCACCAACGCGCAGGCGGCCAGCGTGGCCGAGATGACCATCGCCGGCCAGAAGAAGACCATCCTGTTCCACACCGGATACGAGGACCACGGCCAGAGTTTTTGGGACTACAGCGGCCCGGGCACCTTGTTGTGGGATTGGTATGGCTATCCTCTGCCGCTGGTGGCCATGTGGAATGTGTACAACCACCACATCGGCATCAGCGAAGAAGTCGGCTTCGTCCGGCCGCCGGGCGCAAACTTCACGGTTTTCCAGGATGTTAGAAACGGCAAGGGCGTGATGATCGCATACGCCGACCGCGATTCGAAGAGCGACGTGACGGTGGCGCTGCCGGACTTCGGCGCAGCCCTCGTCGCCGAGGACATCATGGGCAACGCGGCGGCCGCAGCGCGCACCCTTGTTCTACCGAAATCCGGGCGGCCGGTCATTCTTTATACCGCGAAGAAAACCCCGGGCAGCGTTTTCCTGACGAAACTCGAACCGCTCGACCGCAGGCACGCCGGATTCGTCAGCGGCGGCGGGGACTTCAAGCTGCCATCAGCCTGGCAAGGCACGGAGAAAGGCAGCGCCAAGGGCAACCCGGTTTGCGCCGGGGACAAGCCGGTCTGGCGGCTCGACCAAGTCTGGCCCGATGATCCGGTCATGGCATCCAATTACATCCCCCTGCGCTGGAGCGGCACCGAGTGGGCTCCCGCTGCCAATGGAGCCGGCGGCCAGCCCGCGGTGACCATTGAGAGCGGTGATATCGACTTTGCCGTGCGCGGATCATGGACCGGCAACGAGGGCCAGCGCATCGCCGGGCTGGCATTCATCGCTCCGGCGGGCGGAACCTACCACGTCACCGGCAAGGCGTGTGCAAAACCGTGGGCGGGTGGCGCTGAGAAATTCAAACTCGGTATCTTCAAGAAGGACACCCAGCGCTGCTCCCTCCAATGCGTGATTGAAATGCCGCGTTCGGGCGAGCCCGTGGACATCGATCTGCGGGTCGATCTAAGCGCCGGCCATGAGTTGGCGTTGCTGCCCTTGATGCCGGACTGGCACAATGCGGCCCACATCAGGATCTCCGGGCTAACCGTTGAGCCTAGATAGGAAAGTAGAAACCACGGACTTCGGCGTGAGCTCAGTCGAACGATTTCACGGAATACACGGATAAACCTAGAAAGAATTTTGAGAACCGCGGATTACGCGGATTACGCGGATTTTCAATAAGTTGCGAAGATAGCATAACTCACCTATTGGGTGCATTGTCATGTTATCGTAACTCTCTAAAAATCAGCGTTATCCGCGTTATCCGCGGTTTCTATTCCTGAATTTAGGCTTAACTTGGCGTGCATGCCCTGCCGGGGTCGGATTCCCAAGGCGCACCGGATCCCGGGGGATTGCAGCTATGCAAGGGGCGGCGGACTCCGATCCGCCGTAGCCCATGGAGCGCCAATGAGTGGTGGGTATCCGCTTGCCATTGCCCGCTCATGGTCCCGGGCGATTCGGAGATCGCCCCTCCGCTCGTCTGTGAATCCATCGCTGCCATCCCTCCGGGATGAAGATGCCGCCCACGCAGCCGTTTGCCTGCACCTACAGCCGTTTGCCCGCAACTGGACGGTTTGAGTGCAACTTGAGGGGATCGAACTTGTGCGATGCTTTGGCATTATTGGGGGGGGACGCCAAGTCCTGAGGTTACCAATGACAAAGCCGGAGCGGGCTGGGCGTTGCGGGATTCCAACGGGGCCGCGGCGGATTTGGCGGGCGGACCGATCCGCCAGTTGCCGTAACATTGGCCGTTCATCCATGCCTCGCGGGTGAGCGGATGCACCCGGATCCAGGACACCTCGTGCGGACCGTCGCCAGTGGTTAGGTTTTGCCATGTCGCTCCCGCATCAGTCGAGCGGCAGACCGTGGCGTGGCTGGCGTAGATGTTTTTCGCGCCACCGACATAGATGATATCAGGAGCTTGGGCATCCACGGCCACGGTGGACACGCTGATGTTGTTGTATTGGTCGCGCGGTGTTTCCACAGTGGTGAATGCGCCGTTTTCCCAACGCTTGAGGCGGCCTTCGGAGGCAAAATAATAGCGTCCCCGCCGCTCGTCGCAGGCGACATCGGTGAAGCCGCCGGCAACTTCTAGCACAGTCTGCCAGGTCGCGCCGCCATCAGTGGAGGTGACCAGCGACTTGTCCTTGCGTCCGATCAGGCGTCCGGCAGGTGATACGATGAACACGCCGTCGCAGTGATCCATCGGCGTCCACGTCGCACCCTTGTCGACGCTGCGCCATTGCGAGGCAAACAACAGGTCGCGGTTTTTTGGATCGCTCAACGACACGTCCGCTCCCTTCCACTCGCAGTCCCGACCGGCGGCGTCTTTGGCAAATGCCCAGGTGGTTCCTCCGTCATGGGAGATGCGCGTGCGGCGCGGCGTGCCCCAACTTTCCCCGTCGCCATACCACATGACTTTGGAGTCCACCGCGTGTGCCCCATAACAATGACCGCCCCAGCCGTGCCCGGAAACATCGCGGTAATGCCAGACGTGCCCGCCATCGGTGGTGAAGGCGCCATTGTAATCCTGAAATCCGAGGAAAACCGTGCCCGGCTCATGCGCGGAAAAGTTGAATGACGCGCCGAGCATGAGGCCGTTGTAGCCGTTGTTCCACCAACCGAAATTGCGCCCGCCGTCGGTGGAACGCGTCACCCAGTCGCCGCCGAGGCCGTAAACGAGGTTTGGATCCGTGGGATGCCAGGCGAAGAATCCATTGCGGACATTGTAGGGCAGCGCCGCCAAGCCGCCGGGCACCGTGTTGATGCCGCCACCGTGAGTGGCGGTGCCGGCCTCGATTTTGATAGGTTCAAAAGTCTCCCCGCCGTCATGGGACAGGTATCGCACCCATGCCCAGTTCTCACCCTGGACCCAGCACAGCATCCGCTGCGGGTCCGCGGGGCTAACAGTGATATTGCGGACGGGCTCGTCGGCTTGCCGGACGAGCCCCTTGGCTGTCAGGGGCGTCCAGATCTTTCCCGCGTCGTTAGAGCGGAACAGGCCGCGCGCGCCGCTGAGAACGAGCAGGTCCGGAAAGGCTGGCGGCTGCGATAGACCCCACACCGTGCCCTGGTCCCAGAGTTTGTGGAAGGATGTGCCCCGGTCGTCGCTGGCCCACAGGCCGGTCTTGCCGGCGAGATAGACCCGGCCCTTGCGCGATTCCACGGCGAGCAAGGTGGTGTCGGAGGCTCCATTCGCCATGCCGATGGGCAGGCGGTTGACCGCCTGCCAATTGGTCCCGCCGTCGTCACTGCGGAACAAGCCGAGATCGCGGGATGCAAAATAGGCGGTGGCACAGCCGCGCTTGGCCGCATCGAATGAGCTTGGGTCGAAGGCGAGCGCGCCGCCCGTGGCGGGACAAATCGACATCACCTGCTTCCAAGTGCCCGCGCGATCCGTCGATCGATAAAGCCCGTTTGGCGAATTGTGGCTCCACGCCGCGTCCCAATCGGTCGAGTTGCCGCCGATGCCAAGGACATGGTCCGGGTTTCCAGGGTCGATGGCAAATCCGTTGGCTCCCCGCGCATTCCAGCCCGCCATCGCCAAATTCCAATGCCGTCCTCCGTCCAGCGAGCGATACACGCCGCCCACATCGATGGGCAAGAGCAGAAAATCCGGATCGCGCCCGCTGACGGTCACCGGCCCCCGCGGCCATTGCCCGCCCTCGCCGCCAGGGCTGACACCCGCCGCCGCAGCTTCAGGCGTGAGCAAGGGCATTTTCACCCAGGGAGTCCCCGCCGCCAGGCTGGCCTGCAAGGCCACTTGGCCGAGTGTCAGAGCCAGAAAAAGTGAACCGAAGCGGATCCGGGGACGACCCGGGGATGGACAGTGGCTTAAGGCGGAGTGGATCATGTGTAAAACCTGGAGGTGACTGCTTGCCGGGGTATTTTTTGGGTCGATGGACGACCTGGCAAGGCCGGCGCTCGCTGTGATTCAGAAGGACAGAGTTCTCTACCGGGATCCTCATGGCATTTTTCAAAAGGAATGAGGAATCGCGCGCAGCTTCGCCTCAGACCCCAGACGTCAAGCCTGCAAACGGAGGTGCAATGAGACAGCACCAAAGACGCCGGGGAAAAGGCGATTTCTTGATTCTGAAGAAGTTGATGCGGGCGGGCGGCCGGATTTCCGCATTCGCGGCTTGGAAAATCCCGCGACATGCTGTGAGATAGCTGGGCCATGGCCTATCTCGACGAAAACTTCCTACTTTATTCGCCCATTGCCCGCCGGCTGTTTCACGAGGTGGCCAAGGCGCAGCCGATCATTGATTACCACTGCCACCTGTCGCCGCGGGAGATCGCCCTCAACCAGCGGTGGGACAATCTGAGTGACATTTGGCTGGGCGGCGACCACTACAAATGGCGGCTGCTGCGTGCCAACGGGGTGGATGAGCAACTCATCACCGGGGATGCCTCACCGCGGGAGAAATTCCAGGCGTGGGCGGAAACCGTGCCGTTTACCTTGCGCAACCCCAGCCACCATTGGGCGCACCTGGAATTGCAGCGCTATTTCGGCATCGATCTGCTGTTGTCACCGGCCACCGCCGACGAAATCTGGGAGCGCGCGAATGCCAAACTCGCCGCACCGGAGTTTTGTGCGCAGGGATTGCTCGAAAAATTCGATGTGCGGATGGTCGGCACCACCGACGATCCGGCCATTTCGCTTGAGCACCACCACGCGATCGCCGCCGCCGGCCTCGCCACGCGGGTGCTGCCGACATTCCGGCCCGACAAGGCGATGCTGGTCGACCAGCCCGCGGCGCTGGCGGTGTGGTTGGATCAGCTCGAGGCGGTTGCCAACAGGTCGATCGTGCACTTGTCTGATTTGCTCGCGGCGCTGCAGTCGCGCCATGACGATTTTCATGCGGCGGGCGGGCGCTTGTCGGATCACGGCTTGGGGCGTTGCCCGGCGCTTGAGTGCTCGGATGTGGATGCCTCGCTCATTTTCGACAAGGCGCGCTCCGGCACGGCGGCGACGCCGGAGGAGACCGAGCAATTCGCGTTCTATCTGATGGTTTTCTTCGGCCAGCTGGATGCCGCGCGCGGTTGGACCAAGCAACTCCACCTCGGTGCGGCCCGCAACACCAACTCGCTGATGCATGCGAGGCTCGGCGCGGACAGCGGCTACGACACCATCGGCGACGTCAGCCAGGGGGCTGCGCTTGTCAGGTATATGGACGCCCTGGCCAGCCGCGACGCCCTGCCCAAGATGATTCTCTACAACCTCAATCCGGCGGACAACTATTTGTTTGCGTCGTTGACCGGTGCCTTTCAGGACGGCAGCGTCGCCGGCAAGATCCAGTTCGGAAGCGGTTGGTGGTTCCTCGACCAGAAAAATGGCATTGAGCTCCAACTCGACGCGCTCTCCGCCACCGGCCTGTTGTCGCGCTTCGTTGGCATGCTGACCGATTCGCGCTCGTTTCTGTCGTACCCGCGCCACGAGTATTTCCGGCGGATCCTGTGCAATGTGTTAGGCGGGGAGGCCGAGCGTGGCGAGTTGCCGGATGATTTTGCAGCGCTGGCCAGCTTGGTCAGATCGGTGTGCTACGAAAATGCCAGTGGGTATTTCGGCTTTGCGGAGTGAGACGGGGCAGGGCAGCGGCCGCCGATTTTCCGGATAGGGAGTGAAACCAACGACGGGCCATGCATGTACCAACATTGATAGTGCGCAAACGGGAGGGCGAGGAATTGGCGGCGGCGGAGCTGAGCCAATTGATCGAGGGCTACACGCGGGGCGAGGTCCCGGACTATCAGATGGCGGCGTTCGCGATGGCGGTGTTTTTCCGCGGGATGAGCCCGGCGGAGACCGCGGCTCTGACGCGGGCGATGCTGGCCAGTGGCGAGCGTTTCAGTCATCGCCCCGGCCATCCGCCGGTGGTGGACAAACACTCGACCGGCGGCATTGGCGACAAGGTGTCTCTGGTGCTGGCACCGTTGGTGGCCTGCGCCGGGTGCTGGGTGCCGATGGTGTCCGGCCGCGGCCTCGGCATCACCGGCGGCACGCTCGACAAATTGGAGGCGATCCCGGGCTTCAGGGTCCAGCTCGGGCTGGATGAGGCGACGGCGCAATTGGAGCGGCTGGGCGTGGTGATGATGGGAGCCACGGCCAGGTTTTGTCCGGCCGACCGCAAATTCTACGCGTTGCGCGACGTGACCGGCACCGTGGCGTCGATCCCGCTGATCACCGCCTCGATCATGTCGAAAAAACTCGCGGAATCGCTGGACCGGTTGGTGCTCGACGTGAAATTCGGGGCCGGTGCGTTCATGCAAACCCGCCAGCAAGCCGCCGCGCTGGCCGCCAGCATGATCGAGGTGGGGCGGGAAATGCAGGTGGAGGTGCGGGCACTGCTCAACCCGATGGACGAACCGACCGGTCGGACTGTCGGCAACGCGCTGGAGGTGATTGAGGCGCTGGAGTGTCTGGACGGTGGCGGGCCGACGGATTTGCGCATGCTGGTGTTGGAGTTGGCGGAGGCGGTGGCCGGGGTGCCGCAGGCGGAGTTGGCTGGCATGTTGGATGACGGCAGCGCGCGGCGGCGGTTTGAGGCGGTGGTGGCAGCCCAGGGCGGGCAAGCGGCGGATTTGGGGCACCTCGGTGAGTTGCATCGGGCACCGCTGGTCCGGGAGGTATTGGCAGCGCACGACGGGGTGGTGGCCACGGTGGATGCCGGATGGATCGGCCAGGCGGCGGTGCAACTGGGGGCCGGGCGGGCACAGGCGAGCGATAGGGTGGATTTCGCGGTGGGTTTTGACCGCTTGGTGAAATGCGGTGAGCGGGTGTCTCGAGGCGAGGTGCTGTGCCGGATTCATGCCCGCAGCGCGGTGGATTGCGAGGCGGCGGCAGCACAGGTGGAACGCGCGATTGCGGTGGAAATCGGCTGACGGGTCGCGGCGTCCCGGCAGATTTTGCGAAAACTTTGGATTGCATTGGTGGAGCGGAGGGATTTGACTGCGCGCCCGCCCGCCCCACCAGGCTCGGGCGGCGTCACCCTCCGGCATGAGTAATTCCACAGAATCGACCTCCCGTCGCAAAGCGCTGCTAGCTCTTGGAGCTTTAGGCGTGGTTTACGGTGATATAGGAACCAGTCCCCTGTATGCCTTGCGCGAGAGCATGACCGGGCCCGGCGGCCACGGGATGGTGGAGGTCAACCCTGCCAACGTGCTGGGAATCCTGTCATTGATCATTTGGGCGCTGTTGAGCCTCATCGCCGTGAAATACATTTCGGTGGTGATGCGCGCCGACAACGACGGCGAGGGCGGCTTGCTGGCGATGCTGGCGCTGGCGGTGCCGCAAACGACCAAAGTCGGCGCGGCAGTGAACCGCCGCAGCTATGTGCTGGTGTTGCTGGCGTTGCTGGGCACCTCGTTTTTATTCGGCGACGGAATCATCACCCCGGCCATTTCCGTGCTGTCGGCCGTGGAAGGGCTGAAAGTGGCGGCACCACCGGCCATGGAAAGCTGGATTGTGCCAATCACGGTGGTCATTCTGTTGGGCTTGTTTTCCATCCAATACCGCGGCACCGGGCGGGTGGGGATCTGGTTCGGGCCGATCACCCTGGTGTGGTTTTTCAGCATTGGTGTGTTAGGGGTGCGGGGGATTTTGATGTACCCCGGGGTGTTGATGGCCATGAATCCGTGGTGGGCCCTGCAATTCCTGATGCATCACGGGTTGGACTCCGCCGTGACCTTGGGTGGCGTGTGCTTGTGCATCACGGGCGGCGAGGCCTTGTATGCGGACATGGGGCACTTCGGTCGCAATCCGATCCGCTTGGCGTGGTTTGCCGTGGTGCTGCCGGCCTTGTTGCTTAACTATTTGGGCCAGGGTGCCTTGGTGTTGTCGGATTCATCGCCGGAGACGCTGGTGTCGCCGTTGTATCAATTGGCCCCGGTTTGGTTCAAACTGCCGCTGGTGATATTGGGCACGATGGCGGCGGTGATCGCGTCGCAGGCATTGATTTCCGGGGCATTTTCGCTGGCGATGCAGGCGGTGCAGATGGGATATTTGCCGCGCTTGGCGATTGATCACACCTCGGAGAGCGAGCACGGCCAAATCTACGTGGGACAAGTCAACCGGGCCATCATGGTAGGCAGCATCGCCTTGGTGATTGGATTCCAGACGTCGAGTAATTTGGCGGCGGCCTACGGCATAGCGGTGTGTTTGACGATGTTGATCACCACGCTGGTGTTGTGTTCGATCGCGCGGCGCTTGTGGTTTTGGCCGATGTGGAAAATTGTGCTCATCTGTGGCAGTTTCATGCTCATCGAGTTGAGTTTCGTGCTGCCCAACCTGCTCAAAATCACCCAGGGCGGCTGGGTGCCGATGCTCATCGGCGCGGCGTTGATGTTGACGATGCTGACGTGGAAACGCGGGAGGGCGGTGCTGGCGGGGAAATTTGCGGCCATGAGCCTGCCGCTGTGTGATTTGATTGACTCGTTGAAGCGGGGTGGGGCGATGCGCGCCCAAGGCACGGCGGTCTATCTGTCGATGGCGGGCGGATCCGCGCCGCCGGCCCTGTTGCACAACTTGAAGCACAACCAGGTGTTGCACCGGGTGACCATCATCCTGACGTTGATGGCGACGCGCACGCCGCGCGTCAATGAGGACGAGCGCCTGGAAGTGGCGGAGATTGGCTCGGGTGTGTGGCGGGTGGTCGCCCGCTATGGCTTCATGGAGCAGCCGAACGTGCGCGAGATCCTATCGGATTGTAGCAAGCACGGGTTGTCCTGCCGTGCGGACAAGGTGAGCTTTTTCCTCGGGCGCGAGACGATCATTCCCACCTGCAAGGACCTCCCGCTGTGGCAGGCAAAGTACTTCGCTCTGCTGTCGCGCAGTTCGCAGAGCGCGATGGAGTTTTTCAATCTGCCGCCTAACCGGGTTATCGAGTTAGGCGCGCAGATCGAGGTGTGAGCCCGCGCGCCGTGGTCCGGGCATCCGGTCCGGGTTCTCTAACGGCCGTGGTCGTCAGGAAGAAGCTCCGGTTTGGCGACGACGCGCAGGTCATACACGGCGGCGGCGGGCTGGTCCGGCCTGGCCATGATGCAAACCGTCACCTTGGTTTTGGCATCCAACAGCCTGGCCGGCACCGGATACTCGAGCGCGTAATAATCCTCCAAGTCGGCGCGTTGCAGTTTGACCGTCGCGATGACGCTGCCGTCCACTTTCAGGTCGAACTCCGGGCCGTTGTCGCGGCCCCAAAAGACCAGGCGCAACGCCACCGGGGTGCCTGTGGGCGGGAGTTTCATCTCGAAGCTGAACCAGCCGTTGGGATCGGCCGCGCGGAAGTGCTTACCTAACGGACCGTAACCGCTGCGCGATTTTTCAAAGTGCAACTGGTGGTCGGTTTCAGGCTGTTGTTCGCCCACGCGGATGTGATCGGCGGTGCTCGTCTCCAACTCATGTTCCAGGCGGTCGGCCGCGGCGATTTGCCGTTGCTGCTCGGCGGCATGGGTGGCGTCACTCAGTTGCCAGTAGATCGCGTAGCGTTGGAAATGGACGCGGAAGAATGGCGCGAGGGTGACCTCGCCCGGCTGGGACAAGCTGGAGGCGCGGAAGTTGCCGGGTTGACCGGCCAGCGGGGCGATATGGGCGAGCACCTCGTCATCGGAGCCGGCCACGAGCATGGGCGCTCGATTCAACGGCAACAGCGCCTTGATCGGTGTGTAGGGGCCGATGAAGTCCTTTTGAACCAGACCCTCGCTGCCCAATTCGCCGGCCAGCAGGATCGGGCCGTTGAACACCGACACCCAACCGGGGCACTGCGCCTGCCGGACCACCCGCAATTTCATGGGCAGCGCGACGTGAATCTTGTCGCCGGCATGCCACTGGCGTTTAAGTTCTGCGAAGCCGCCGGGCTGGGAGTCGGCTGCCACCGCTTGCTCATTGACGGTCACGACGAGTTGCGCGCCATCCAACCAGAATGGGTGGCGGATGCGCAGCGTGATGGGCTCCTGTGGAGCGGTGGTGATGGTCAGGGTGGTGGCCGCCTCGTCCGGGAAGCGGGTTTCCTGGCGCAGCTCCAAGCCGCGCTCGGGCCATTGCAGGTGGGAGGCGATGAACAGATTGACCGCCAGCGAATCTGCGTCATGGCTATAAATGAACTCGCCGTATTTCGCGTGGTTTTCCATGCCGGTGCCCGTGCAACACCAGAACGAATTGAAGTCACTGCCGTAACTGCGGGCGTAGTCAGGGCGCAGCGGAGTGTAATAGACAAACGCCCCGGCGCCCGGCAGCGGTGCCTGCGAGGTGAGGATGTGGTTGAACAGCGCGTTTTCGTAGTAGTCGAGGTAGGCGGGGTCGGGCTTCTCCTGATACAGCGCGGTGGTTAGGCGCAGCATGTTATAGGTGTTGCAAGTCTCCGGTCCGCCATCGTGGGAAATATCACCACCCATGGTTTTGGGGTCGGAAAAATGTTCGTGCATGCTGTTGCCGCCGTTGACCCAACTGCGGTTGCTGGTCACGCTGTGCCAGAAAAATGCCGCGGCGGCACCGGCTTGCGGGTCGCCCGCCAATTGGTGAATCCGCTGGAATCCGATGAATTTTGGCACCTGGGTGTTGGCGTGCAGGCCGGTTAGATCATCCTTGCCGGCGGCGGCCGGGTCTAACACGAAATGGTGGGAATAGAGGCGGGCGAAGTTGAGAAACCGCGCTTCACCGGTGATGGCATAGACGTCGGCGAGGACCTCTGCCATGCCGCCATGCTCGCAGTTGAGCATGCGTTCGCGGCGCTCATCGGGCAAATCCCTAACCATCGAGCCACACCAGTCGGCGAGGCGGACGAGCACCACTTTGGCGGTTGGATCGGCGCAATTGACCCACGCGTCGCGCAGTCCGGCAAGTTGCTTGTGGATGGTGTAGAAGGGGGCCCAGTAATTGTCGATGGTCTCGACCTTGCCCTTGCGGATGTCCGCCTCGAGTTCGCGCGAGAACGGGAAGGCCACCACCGATCCGTCGCCGCGCTTGTCCTGGCATTCCTTCAACTCCTTGCAAAGATAGGTAATGCGCTCGCGCAGGGCGGGGTCGTCGGTGACGCGCGCCATCAGGCTCAGCGCGCTGAGGTAGTGGCCGAGACTGTGACCGGCCAATGACCGGACGGTGCCGGGTTGGGCGGGGGATTCCCAGCCGCCGTACGGTTTCGCCCTGGGCTCCAGCCCCGCCTCGACCCGGAACTGGGCTAACAACCGGTCGGGCTCCAGGCGGAGCAGATACGCGTGATCGACCTCCTGCATGGCCTTGAAGGGGCCATCTAGCAAGCGGACCGCGCCTTGGGGGAATAATTGCTGGGCGGCGGGGATCGTGGGCTTCACAGCCCAGGGGCTGATTTCAGCGGCGGTGCCGAGGCCAATGCCGGTGGCGAGCATGGCTGCGGCGGACACGGACATTGCGGGGGAGGGGAGCGCGATCATGAGTGCTTGGTGATGGGAGAGGTGTCGACGGGCCGAACAAGGCGGTCGTCCGCCGCTACGCCAAGCTGGCAGGTGCCGTATCAGGTGTTCGCTAGATGAGCAAACCGATGCGCAAAATGAACAGGCTCAGCTCAGGGTTTTGGTGCCGGCACGAAGGTCAGCGCGCCGCCATTGATGCAATAGCGCTGATCGGTGGGCGTGTTGAACCCTTCGCCATCAAACCGATGGCCGAGGTGTCCGCCGCAAATCGCACAAGTCACCTCGGTGCGCTGCGTGCCCATGCTGTAATCCGTGCTGAGCTTCACATTCTGCGCCTTGGCCGGATCGTAGAACGAGGGCCAGCCACAGCCCGAATCAAACTTTTGCTCGGAGCTAAACAACAGCGCGCCACACGCGGCGCAATGATACGTCCCTTGCCCCTGCTTTTTGAATTCCTCATAAGCCGCCCCATGCGCGGCTTCGGTGCCGGCGTGGCGCAGGATGCGATACTGCTCGGAGCTGAGCTGCTGTTTCCACTCGGCATCAGTCTTGACCACCGGGCCGGTGGGTTCAGGGGGCGGGGTTTGCATGGCGTGTTTGTTAGGCTCGCGCGCCTGGCAGGCCAGCAACGACAGCGGCAATGCCAATGCCATGAGGATTCGGAGCGCGTTCATGCCCATACCGTCCATGGGCTTGGTGGAAAATCAAGCCGTGCGATGCAATTTTCTCGTGCGAGGCTGTGTCGGTTCAGCCGATCAACTGCTCGGTGAACACGGCTTTCATGTAGTCGCGGTTCATGCGGGCGATGTGTTCGACGCTGATTTCCTTGGGGCAGGCGGCTTCGCACTCGTATTGGTTGGTGCAATTGCCGAAGCCCTCGGAGTCCATCTGGCGGACCATTGCCAGCACCCGCTTTTGGCGCTCCGGCTGGCCTTGCGGCAAATGCCCGAGGTGTGATACCTTGGCCGACACAAACAACATCGCCGAGGCATTTTTGCAGGACGCCACACAAGCACCACAGCCGATGCAGGCCGCCGCATCAAACGCCGCGTCAGCATCGGCCTTGGCCACCGGCGTGGCATTGGCATCGATTGCCGAGCCGGTGCGCACGTCAATGTAGCCGCCCGCGGCCATGATGCGGTCGAAAGCGGTGCGATCCACGATCAAATCCCGGATCACTGGAAAGGGATTGGCGCGAAACGGCTCGATCCAGATGGTGTCGCCGTCGGCGAACTTGCGCATGTGCACCTGGCAGGTGGTGATGCCGCGTTCCTTGCCATGGGGAATGCCATTGATGGTCAGCGAACAAGTGCCGCAGATGCCCTCCCGGCAGTCGTGGTCGAAGTGGATCGTTTCATCGCCTTTCTCGATGAGCCCCTCGTTGACGATGTCGAGCATTTCGAGGAACGAGGCCTCGGCGGGAATGTTCTTCGCATCGTAGGTTACGATGCGGCCTTGAGCCTTCGGACTGGGCTGGCGCCACACTTTGAGCGTTAGATTCATGGTCATTCAATGAGGTTAGGCAGACCCATCCGCCGCCGCGCTGGCAATAGCCGCCGCCGGGGTGGTTCGCCCCGCCAAAATAGGCAGCTTTGCGAATCGGGCGAGGAGAAAAAGCAAGAAACCCCCCGCAGCGCAAAATCCGCGCATCCTTTGCTCAATGAAGCGGCATCAGCCGCCGGTCAGCCGCCGGATTGCCACCGATTTCGCGCCTCGCGCCCACCATTGCGACGCCCGGGCGGGCTGCACGGCAACTTATGGGCATTTCGGGATTGCCGGTGACGAACCTTACCACTGGGGCAACAACTGAGACTGAAAAAAATCTGAAAAAAATGATTGACGTGGGCGGGGTGCTCGCTTATTTATCGCGCGTCGCGACAAACAATCAGGCGGCCCGGCTGAGCATCCCTTTGGTTTTTGGGTTTTCCCTTGGGAGTATCAGCCGGGCCGCCTTTTTTTTGCGATTAAGCAGCGGAGGTGGCGGGGCTCGGAACTCGGTGAGGCTTACTCCGGCCTGTTCAACTCGCTCGCGCAGTGCTGTTTCCAGGCGTAAACGAGGAAGCCTGCCGCAAACAGCAGCATGAACAGCGAAAGAAACTGGCCCTTGGTCAGCGGGCCGACCAGTGCAGCATCCGGCTCGCGAAAATACTCGGAAAAAATCCGGAACACCGCGTAGCAGCCGAAAAACAAACCGGTCAGCAGGCCGTTGGGGGCCTTTGGACAGCGCACCCGCACCAGCCACAGAATCGAGAACAGGGCCACGCCCTCCAGCAGTGCCTCGTACAATTGCGAGGGATGGCGCGGCTCAAGGAAGCGGCCCAAGGTGGCGGATACCTCGGCGGAGTGCCGGTTGGCCGCCAACATTTGCTCAAACATGGTGCCGCGCGCCGCCAGGTAATCGTTCGCTCCCATGCCGGACTCCAGCGCCGTGCGCCCCGCCTCCAGTGCTTGATAGACAGGTGCCAGTCCCGGCTTCACCGCCGCCACCGCTGCCGCCGCCTCGTCGAAGTGGGCGCACTCGGGGGCTTTGTCGTCGCCCAAGGCGACGGGAAATTTCACCGCCCAACTCACGCCGGAGGCGACACGGCCGTAGAGTTCGCCATTGATGAAATTGGCCATCCGGCCGAAAAACAAGCCCACCGGTGCCACCACGCAGAGTCCGTCGCCCAGCCCGGTCCAGGAGACTTTTTCCTTGCGCGAGTAGACCCAGGTGAAAATGACCAATCCCAGAATGCCGCCGTGGCTGGCCATGCCGCCCTCCCACACGCGAAACACCAGCAACGGATCCGCCGCCAGCGCTCCGAACCCCTCCTTGGGCAGAAAATAAAACAGGATATACCCAAGCCGCCCGCCCAGAAACACCCCGAACAGCGCCGCCGCCGCAATGAAATCCGCCGTCTTTTCCGGCGCCAGCACCCACAGCTTGCGCCTCGCCAAATCCCGCAGCAGCAGGAACCCCACCACAAATCCCGCCAGATACGCCAAGCCATACCAGCGCAGCGCCAACCCTCTCCACACCCAGACAATGACCGGGTCCAAATTATGCACGTAAGTGGCAAACACGGGCGCATCAGACACCAGTCCCGCCGGTTCTGCAAGCCCTTGCGGATTGCTTGCGGATTGCGGTTTGACGGATGGGGCTCGGCAGGCCATAGCTATCCGCGATGTCAGCGCTCAAACACGTGCTCTTTGTATGCACCGGAAACACCTGCCGCAGTCCGCTGGCGGAGGGGCTGTTTCGTCACGCCGTGGCCCAGCGCGGTGACTACCGGGTGAGTTCCGCCGGAGTGGCCGCCTCACGCGGCGACCCGCCCAGCCGCGAAACCGCAGCCGTGCTCAAGCAACGCGGCCTGCGCTTGGACGATTTTGCCAGCCGCCCGGTGACGGCGGACTTGTTGGAGGAGGCCAGCCACGTGTTTGCCATGACCCAGAGCCACCTCAATGCCCTGGAGAACCGCTTTCCGCAGCATGCTGGCAAATTCTATTTGGTTTGCGAATTCGCCGATATCCCCGGCCAGGGCGTCGGGATGGATATTCCCGACCCGATCGGCATGGGGCGCGCGGCCTATGAAGAGGTTGCCGATCTGTTGGATCAGGCGATCCCCACGCTCATCGCGTTCATTGACCAGACGTGGCAGAAGTAGCGGGCCGTTAGATCATGCCCAGCTTCATGCGGCCTTCCTCGGAAATCATTTCCTGGTTCCACGCCGGATCCCACACGAGTTCGACCCGGGCATCGTCGATGCCGTCGATCATCATGACCTTGGCTTGGGCGTCGGCGGCGATGACCGGTCCCATGCCGCAACCTGGCGCGGTGAGGGTCATTTTGACCGATGCGATGGTTTTGCCGTCGATTTGCTCCAGCACGCAGTCGTAGACCAGGCCCAGATTGACGATATCCACCGGGATTTCCGGGTCGTAAACGCTCTTGAGCTGGGTCCACACCTGATCTTCCAGCGGCGCGTCGGTGATGCGCACGGCGCTTTCCTGCTTGCGGGCGGCCGCCTCGAGATCAATGCCGAGGGCGTCCGCATCGCTGGAGGAAATGCGGGCCAAACCTTGCGAGGTGGCCACGGTGAAGGTGCCGCCGAGGCGTTGGGTGATGTAAACCGGAGTGCCCAGCGGCAAAGTGAGCGAGTCACCGCTGGGGATCTGGATGGCGGCGACTTCGCGCGTCAGTGTGATTTCTTCGTGCATGCGGCGGCAGTAAAGGCCAGCCCGGCCCACTCCGCAAGGGCGAGTTTGCCCCGGGGGGGGGCTACAGGCCGCTCTGCTGGATGAGCGAGCGCAATTGTTGCTGGAACGCCATGATGTCCTCCTGGCTCGGCCGATAGCCCGCGGTGTCCGGGTCCAGGCCCGGGCGGCCGCTTTGATCGAGCATCCAGACGCCGGTTTCGCCGTCGCTGAAGGTCACCCGACCGCTGACCAAGGCACCGGGCAGGGCGAGGTGATCCATCGTCACGGAAACCTCTCCGGTGGCCACCAGGGGGGCGGCTTCCACTTTGATTTCAACCGGTTTGGCGGCCTCGATGAGGACCAGTCCGAGATCGAGCACGAGCATGCGGGTATCCATGTAGGTGATGCCGATGGCGAAATCCTCCTTGAGGCGGCGTTGCAGGTCGGACATGGTGGCTCCCTCGCTCGCCCATTGGACGAGGGCGGCTTTTTGCTCTGTGGTGAGTTGGCTGGCGCTGAACATGCCCCTTTTGTGAACCATGCCAGCGTTTTGCCAAGCCTCAAGAGTGGAAATCTTCCGGTCGGGGCCGCTCCAGCCCGGTGGGTGTAAACGCAGGGGCGCGGAGGGCCCAGAGGTGGGTGAAGGGCTGTGACCCGGCGCGCAGCTCATCTTCCAGCCAACATTCAACATCCAAAATCACCTCTCCCCACACTCCATGGCGGGGACTCGCGGCGTGAAAAAAAAGATTTGCTTTTTGTGAGGTCTTGAAAGAGCTGTTTCGTTTTTGGCGTTTTGAGCGGTTGATCATGCACTCTATTACCCAAAAGAAAGCAACGCGCCGTGATTTCCTCAAAGCGACCGGTTTGACGACCGTGGCCTTTGGATTTCCCACCATCATCCCGTCCAGCGCCCTCGGCCTTGGCGACAAGCCCGCACCTAGCAACCGCATCGTCATGGGTGGCATCGGCCTCGGTAACATGGGCAGCGGCGACATGAATAATTTCCTCAACAACCCGCTGGTGCAATATGTCGCGGTGTGCGACGTGCGCGGCAATGTGCGCAACGAGCGCAAGAACCAGGTGGACGGAAAAAATGGCAACAAGGACTGCAAGGCGCATGTGGATTTCCGCGAGTTGCTGGCCCGCGAGGATATCGACGCGGTGCACATCGCCACCCCGGACCACTGGCATGCCATCCAGATCATTGAGGCCTGCCGCGCCGGCAAGGACGTCTTTTGCCAGAAACCCGAAACCCGCACCTTGCACGAGGGGAAACTCGTCGTCGAGGCCGCCCGCCGCTATGGCCGGGTCGTTTCCGGCGGCAGCCAGCGCGTCTTGGAAGACTACCGCGAAATCGTCCGCAAATGTTGGAGCGGCGAACTCGGCCCGATCAAGGCGATCAACGTCGAGATGGGGACCCTATCCAAACCGTGCAACTTGCCGGCCGAAAATTGCCCCGATGACATGGACTGGGAAATGTGGCTCGGGCCGGCACCCTGGGCACCCTACAATCACGGCCGCTGCGACGGCAATTTCTCCTGCGAGGGTGGAAGTTGGCGGTCCTATTCCGATTATTCCGGCGGCAACATGACCGACTGGGG
>CAIVSK010000285.1 GCA_903908495.1 Akkermansiaceae bacterium | reverse complement strand
CTGGGCATGCCGCTGACCCTGCGCATCGCCCCCGAGTTGTTTCTCAAGCGCCTGCTGGTGGGTGGTTTCACCAAGCTCTTCGAGCTCAACCGGAGCTTTCGCAATGAAGGCATCTCGCGGCGCCACAATCCGGAGTTCACCATGTTGGAGGCGTACTGGGCATTTTCGGATTTCGAGGGCATGGCCGACCTCGTCGAGGAACTCGTCTGCCACCTCGCGGAAAAATTTTGCGGCGGCCTGCAAATCGACCACAAGGATGACGCCGGCAACCTCCTGCGCACCATCAACCTCGCCCGCCCTTGGCGCCGGGCTGCCTATCACGACCTCATCGCCGGTGCCGCCGGCGCGGATTTCTTCGACCTCTCACCCGCCGGTCGCCGCGAGCGCTGCGACGCCCTCGGCGTGCAACTGTCGGCGGAAATGGAGGACCACGAGGTCATCCAGCAAGTTTTTGAAAAGCTCGTGGAGGAAAAAACCTTCGACCCGTGCTTCGTCACCCGGGTGTCCAGCCAACTCGTGCCGCTGGCCAAGGTGAGCCCCGGCGGCAAGACCGTCGAGGTCTACGAACTCATCATCAACGGCCAGGAAATTTCCCCCGGTTACTCCGAACTCAACGACCCCGACGTGCAACGCGAGCGCCTCGAGCACCAATCCGGCGAGGAAACCCAAAAAGTCGACTACGATTTCATCGAAACCCTCGAACACGGGATGCCCCCGGCCGGCGGCATCGGCATCGGCCTCGACCGCCTCTGCATGATGCTCACCGGCGCCCCGACCATCCGCGATGTGGTGCTCTTCCCCCTGCTGAAACGCAAGGACTGACGCAGGCCCTTGTAGCGGCGTCTCTATGAGCGCCGCAGCGCATGAAATTCGCTCTTGCATGGGCCAGCGACGGTCACAGACCGCCGCCACAGGGCGGCCCATTTCCTGACCACGCGGCAAATCGCTTGCCTAGTGGCGGCTAAACCGCCAGCTTGCCGGCCGCACCCATATGGAATCCTGGCAAGCACTACTCTTAGGCGTGATCGAAGGCATCACGGAATATCTCCCCATCAGCTCGACCGGTCACTTGGTGGTGGCGCAACGGCTGATGGGTATCGGCACCGAATCCGCGGTGGGGGCCAAGGAGGCGGCCGACGCGTTTGCCATCTGCATCCAAGGCGGCGCGATCCTCGCCGTGCTGGGCCTATATATGCCGCGTGTGTTGCAAATGATCCGGGGGGTGCTCGGCAAGGACCCCGCAGGCTTGCGCTTGGCCATGGCCATTCTGATCAGCTTCCTGCCGGCCGTCGTGCTGGGCTTGAAATTCAATGATTGGATCGAGAAAAAACTCTTTTCACTGTGGCCCATCGTCGGTGCCTGGGTGGTCGGCGGCGTGGCCATCCTGATCGCCGCTTGGTGGCGCCGGCGCAATCCGCCCCGCGGCGGCGGCAAACAACTCATCGAAATGACCTGGAAAATGGCGCTCATTATCGGCGTGTTGCAGTGCGTGGCGATGTGGCCGGGCACCAGCCGCAGCCTCATGACCATCGTCGGCGGCCTCCTCGTGGGGCTGACCGTACAGGCGGCGGTGGAGTATTCATTTTTATTAGGCGTGCTAACGCTGACCGGCGCGACGGTGAAAAAGGCGCTGTGGAAGGTCGATGGGGTCGACGCCTATCACCATTGGTTTGGCGGGGCGCAGTTGATGTGGCACACCTATGGCCCGCTGCCCATCATCATCGGCGTGGTTGCCGCCACCGTGGCCGCTGCCCTCGCCGTCAAATGGCTGGTGACGTATTTGCAGAGCCACGGACTCTCGATCTTCGGCTGGTATCGCATCGCCATCGGCGTGGCTCTCGCCGGCTTGATCGCAAGCGGATTGGTGCCGGCGTGACCCGCCGCCCGCTAGGGTCGGACGGCCGCGGCCGACCCACTTGTCAGCCCGCATGGGCGGTGCCAAGGCGCGGGGAATGGCCAAGCACCTGCCCCCGCCCAACGGGGGCAAAATGGGCCAAGCGAGGCCGCTTGGCCCCACCTGCGGTGCCTCAGCGGCCCATCCAGCCGCCATCGACGACGAGGATTTCGCCGTGGACATAGGCGGCCGCCGCGCTTGCCAGGAACACCAACGGGCCTTTGAAATCGGCGGGCTGGCCCCAACGCCCCGCCGGGATGCGGGCAAGGATCTGCTGGCTTCTAACCGGATCGTCGCGCAGCGCCGCGGTGTTGTCGGTGGCAATGTATCCGGGCGCGATGGCATTGACGTTGACGCCGCGGCCCGCCCATTCGTTGGACAGAGCCTTGGTGAGCTGGCCGATAGCGCCTTTGGCGGCGGCGTAACCCGGCACGGTGACCCCGCCCTGGAACGTGAGCAAGGAAGCGGTGAAGATGATTTTACCGCTGCCGCGCTCGAGCATTTTGGCACCGATCTCGCGGCTGAGAAGAAACTGGGCGTTGAGATTGACCTCAATGACCTCGAACCAATCCTCGTCCGTGTGTTCGGCGGCGGGCCGGCGCTTGATGATGCCGGCGTTGTTGACCAGGATGTCCGGCACGCCCTGCTCGGCAACGACCCTTGCAGCAAAGGCTTTCACCGCCGCGCGGTCGGAAAAATCACATTGATAGGCGGCGAAGCGCCGGCCGAGCGCAGTGACGGCCGTTTCAATCGCGCTGCCCTCCGCCTCCAGCGTGGCGCTCACGCCAATGACGTCAGCCCCAGCCTCGGCCAGGCCTTCGGCCATGGCGAAACCGATGCCGCGCTTGCAACCGGTGACGAGGGCGGTCTTGCCGCTGAGATCAAATGGGTTCATGGGGTGAATCGTGGTTGGGTTAACCTAAAAAAGAAAATGGAAAGGGTTGCAGCGGCGTTTTTTACAACTGATTACACGGATAGGATGGCGATGATCTATCAAGTCTCTGACTTATCCAAATGGTGAATGCCGAAAAATTCATAACTCTTTCTTTATCCGTGCATTCCGTGCAATCTGTGGTTTCTATTTTCCTATCCAGGATCAGCGCAGCTCGGCGATGGCGACGCGGTCCATGTCGGTGAATGCCTGGTTCTCGCCGCCCATCGCCCACACGAAGCGATAACTCGCGGTGCCGCAACCGCAATGAATCGACCACGGCGGCGACAGCACGACTTGGCGCCCGGCGACCCACAGCGGGCGGGTTTCCTGCGGTTCGCCCATCAGATGGAGAATACGCTGCTCCGGCGGCACATCGAAATAGCAATAGACCTCGCTGCGGCGGGCATGGGTGTGGCAGGGCATCGTGTTCCACACGCTGCCGGGCTTGAACTCGGTGAAGCCCATCACCAGTTGGCAACTCTTGATGCCCGCTTCATGAATGTATTGAAAAATCGTCCGCTCGTTCGCTTCGTCGCGGCTGCCCATCTCCACCCGGTTGGCGTCGGCGCGGGTCGCCTGCACCGTCGGGTGGGTGGCGTGGGCCGGATAGCTGACCAGATAGAAAACCGCCGGACTGGCCGCCGCGGCGCTGGCAAAGCGGATGGCACGGTTGCCGCGGCCGACGTACAGGCAATCGTGGCGGCCAAGTTGATAGGTACTGCCATCGACCACCACGCTGCCGGCCTCGCCGAGATTGATGATGCCGAGTTCGCGGCGTTGGCAGAAAAACTCCGCCTTCAGCGCGTCGTCGTTGCCAAGGGCGAGGGCGTCGGTCGTGGGCATCGCGCTGCCCACGATGGCACGGTCAAGATCGGTGTAGACGAGACTGATCTCGCCGGCGACAAACAAGTCTTCGACCAGAAACGCCGCGCGCAGTTCGGCGGTGTCGAGGACAGCGGCTTCGCGGGAGGAGGGCATCAGACGGGTTGGCATCATGAAATCGATTGGTTTATGTTAGAAAAACGGCGGGTTCGGCGTGACGACCAGCGGCGGATTGGCAACCGCGATTTTGCTTTACTCGCTCGCGCTACAATCCTTCATTGGACTCGCTCCTTGGCAACCGCAGTCTCGCTTGCCGGGTTTGACCGCACCAGCAAAATCTCATGCACCGCGTCTCCCAATGTTTGTTGCCGACCAATCCCCCGGCTTGGAAAAGTTGCCTGCTGCTCCTGCTGGCCACCGTGGCACCGCTCGCCGCCGAGGACCCCATTCCCCGGGACATCCTTAAGGACATGCGCCGGGTGGCCGACTGGCAGCTATCCAATCCCTCGAAGCACCCGCGGCACGATTGGACCCAAGCCCCGTTTTACCTCGGCCTCGAAAATCTCTACCAGGTATCTGGCGATGCCCACTACCTCGCAGCGGTCAACGGAATCGGCCGCCAGCTCGACTATGGCCCGGGCCCGCGGCTAACCCACGCCGATGACCACGCAGTGCTCCAAGCCTGGCTCAACCTCTATCAACTCGAAAACAAGGATCCCAACGCGCTCAACCCCAGCGTCGACCACTTTGAGAAGCTCGCCGCCGCGCTCGCCAAGGAGCCCGCCAAATCCATTTCCGGCGGCTCCCTCACCTGGAGTTGGTGCGACGCCCTGTTCATGTCACCGCCGGTGTGGGCCCACCTGTCCAACCTCACCGGTGACCCGAAGTTTTTCCGCTGGGCCGACCGCGAATGGTGGACGACCACCGACGCTCTCTACAACCCCACCCATCACTTGTATTATCGGGACGACCGCTATTTCACCAAGCGCACCCCCAGCGGCAAGAATGTCTTCTGGGCCCGCGGCAATGGCTGGGTCGTCGGTGGCCTCGCCCATGTGCTGGATTTCCTGCCGGCCGATCATCCGTCGCGCGAGCGCTACCTCGGCCTCTATCATGACATGATCTACGCGCTGCTCAAATTGCAGAATACCGACGGCCTGTGGCGCACCAGCCTGCTCGATCCACAGGACCCGCAAGGCGAATCGTCCGGCTCGGCATTCTTTGTCTACGCAATGGCCTGGGGCGTCAATCGCGGCTTGCTGCCCGCCGCCACCTTCCGGCCGCGGATCATGCTGGGCTTCCAGGCCCTCAGCCGCAACATCCAGCCCACCGGCATGCTCGGCTATGTGCAGAAAGTCGGCGAAGCTCCGGACAAGCAGGACACCGGAGCGGACTCGACCGAAGTGTATGGCACCGGCGCCTATCTGTTGGCGGGCGCGGAGATCCTGCGCATGCTCGATCCCACCAAGCGCCGCAGCGGGCTGGCCTCGTTCCAGGGCGTCACCCTGCCGGAACACTTCCTGCCGGCCACGCCGCGCGCCTTCGCCCGCTTCGTGCCTGAGCGCTCCGACGACTTCGCCTGGGAGAACGATCTGGTCGCGTTCCGCGCCTATGGCCCGGCGCTGCGCCACGGCCCCGAAAACAGCGGCATCGATTGCTGGTTCAAGCGCGTCCCCTATCCGATCATCGACAAGTGGTACATGGAAGACCGCGTCAAACTGCCGTACGGCAAAGCCGCCAAATCATACCATCAGGATCACGGCGAAGGTTACGATGGCTACAAGGTGGGCGATAGCCGCGGCTGCGGCGGCATCTCGGTGTGGGCCGATGGCCAACTCCATAACTCCAAGACCTTCGTCGCCCAACGCAGCATCGAAAACACACCCCAGCGCGTCGCCTTCGAATTTGACTACGCCAGCGATCTGAATGGCAAGGTCCTGCGCGAGACCAAGCGCATCACCCTCATCATGGGGCAACGCCTCTATCAATGCGACTCGCGCTTCACCCTCGACGGCGCCCCGGCCACCCTCGACGTAGCCATCGGCCTGATGCCACAGGAAACTGCCAGCCGCCCCGTGTTTGCACCCGCCACCGGCATTTTGCAAATCTGGGAACAACACGAGGGACTCGGCCTCGGCACCGGCATCATCATCGACCCCAAACGCGTGGTCAACATGATCACCCACACCGACGCCGCCGGCCAAACCCAGGCGCTCTGCCTGGCTCGCACCGATGCCTCCGGCGCCGTCCGCTGGTTCGCCGGCTTCGGCTGGCAAGGCCAGGGCGAAATCACCTCCGCCCAACAGTGGTCCACTTATCTAACGAATTTCTCCGCCAAGTTTCTCGCCTATCCCTACGCCGACCCTAACAAGGACCCCGCGTTCAAGGTCCACACGCTTGGCGTGCCGGCGGAGTAGGAGGGGCGATCTATCAATAACTCCGGCCCCAGATCGCCCGCGTGGCGGTCTCCTCGCCGGTGAGGAAGCACTTGCTGCTGCTTGCGTTGACGAGGCCCTGCGGCAATGAGGCACCGGGCACCGGGATGCAGCGGATGGTGATCTTGTGCTGCTTGGAAAGTTCCTCTTCCTGTTCGCGGCTGCCGGCCCAGGGGGTGTAGAGCCAACCGGGGTTGTCCTGTGCCCAGTGGGCGTGGAAGGCGGCGAGCTCGGCGCAGGGCGTGATGTTGGAGTCGCGCAAGGCGGTGGCGCGGGCTCTCTTTCCCTGCCCTCCGGCCCGGCCGATCTTTCAACGGCCAAGCGCAACGCGCTGAAGGCAGACTCGGGAAAATCCATTTCGATGCGCATGCGCCACAACTTGGCATCCTCCGGCCCGCCTGTCACCGGCATTTCTGACCCACGCGGCTGCTTTTTCTGGCGGCCGAGTGCAGACAATTTCTTCAACTTTTTCACCGCCGCCTCGAAGGCTTTCTCCATCCGCGACGGCGCGGCAAGTTGTACGAGGTGGAATTTCTTGATCTCCTGCTCCCCCTGACGCAGCGCCTGATTACGGGGAATTCCTCGGCAGTTGGTTTTTTAAGTCCGATATGAAAGACATTGCTTGACACAATGTCCGACATAGCGGACGTTCACTCACATGTCACCGATTTTATCCATTCCGCTTCCAGCCGCCCACGCGCTGCGCAAACTGGGCCGTGATCTTGCGCTCGCGCGGCGCAAGCGCGGCATTTCCACCGCCGACATGGCGGAGCGCCTGTTTGTGAGCCGTGATACGCTGTGGCGTCTGGAGCGGGGAGATCCCAGTGTCGCCATGGGCACACTGGCGAGCGCCGTGTTTGTACTTCAATTGCACGAGCGCCTCGGCAATCTCGCTGCTCCGGCCAGCGACGCGCTCGCCCTCAGCCTGGACGAAGCCCGCCTGCCCAAACGCATCCGCCGCGCCCGCTCATGAGTGTCGAAGTTCACGTCGACTGGGCGGCACAGACACGGCTCGTCGGGCTCATCCACAGCGCCACACGCAGTCCGACGGTCACCTTTGAGTATGCGCCCGAATGGCTCGGCAGCCAGGACGCGTTCGCCATTGACCCGACGGCGCTGCCGCTGCGCCGCGGGCCGCACCACAGCCCTGCGCTGTTTGGTGCCATGCAGGACTGCGGACCGGATCGCTGGGGCCGCTTGCTCATCGAGCGGGCCGTGCGCAAACACGTTCTCGACCGCAAGCCCTATCAGGATCTCGATTATGTGCTCGCGCTCGACGACACCTCACGCATCGGTGCGCTGCGATTCCGTGCCGCCGCCGATGGCCCGTTCCTTGCCGTCGGCAGTGGCAACATCCCTCCGCTGGTGAAACTCGCGGCCCTGCTGAATGCCGCCAACGCCGTTCATAGCGAAACCGACACGGCCAGCGATCTGCGGTTTTTGTTAGGGATGGGTTCGCCGCTCGGTGGCGCGCGGCCCAAGTCCGCCATCGCGCTCCCGGATGGCCGGCTTGCCATCGCCAAGTTTGCGAAGCCCGATGACATTCGCGACGTTGCCGCAGGTGAAATCCTTGCCCTCACGCTCGCGCAGCGGGCCGGTATCCGGGTCGCGGAACACCGGCGGGTTACCATTGCAGGGCGCAGCGTCGCCTTGATCACCCGCTTCGACCGCGATGGCTCGCGGCGCATCCCGTTCCTGTCTGCCAGCAGTTTGTTAGGCCTGCCGCCGGGCGAGGCAGGTGCCTACACCCAGCTTGCCGATGGCATTCGCCAATTCGGCCATCACGTCACCGCCGACCTCAGTGAATTGTGGCGTCGTCTTGTCTATTCACTTCTGGCCAGCAACTATGACGACCACCTCCGTAACCACGGTTTTCTCATGCTGGCACCCGGACGTTGGGCGCTTTCCCCTGCCTACGACCTGAACCCCGTGCCGGAAATGGATCGCACGCAGATGCCCGCGACACCCATTTCCGAGCGGCAGGAACCACCCGGCATCGCCGCCGCACTTGCCGCCGCGCCCCGCTTCGGGCTGCACGCCACCGCCGCACGGACGATTCTCCGCGACGTCTTCACCGCCGTCTCCGGCTGGCGCAACGCCGGCAAAGACTTGCGCCTCACGGCCTCCACTCTCGACGCTTACGCCACCGCCTTCGACAATCCGCTCATGGCTGAAGCCGGAAAACTCACGTAGCCCACCGAGATGATGACGGGTTTTGGGGTCCCGCTGATGCTGAGGCTGGTCACCGTGCGCGACAGCGTGCCGTATGCCGGGCATCCGCGGCGCTTCATACGTCTTCAAGTTGTCAAATAGCTCAATAACTCCGGCCCCAGATGGCGCGGGTGGTGGTCTCCTCGCCGGTGAGAAAACACTTGCTGCTGCTTGCGTTGACGAGGCCCTGCGGCAGCGAGGCACCGGGCACCGGGATGCAGCGGATGGTGATCTTGTGCTGCTTGGAAAGTTCCTCGTCCTGTTCGCGGCTGCCGGCCCAGGGGGTGTAGAGCCAACCGGGGTTGTCCTGTGCCCAGTGGGCGTGGAAGGCGGCGAGCTCGGCGCAGGGCGTGATGTTGGAGTCGCGCACGGCGGTGGCGCGGGCGAGCAGCGCCTGATGGACCTCATCGAGCACGTCATGGGCGCTGCGGATGAAGTCTTCCTTCACGACGAATTCCTT
>CAIVSK010000284.1 GCA_903908495.1 Akkermansiaceae bacterium | reverse complement strand
GCGGTGATGGTTTTGTGCTGGATTCGCCCTTCCGCCGGTTCACTCCGGGGATCTCCAAAACGCTGGACGAGCTGGCGGCCGATCAAGATGACTATGGTGCCGCGATCCTAAGGCAGGCCATCTTCCAAACTCCGGAGGGCCGGCGCTTCGCCACCACTCCTTTGTGCGCCTCCGCTCCGTTCAAAGCCGCCGGCGGCGGTGTGACGATCCCCGGCCTGCCCATCGCTGGTAGCGGCGGCACCACTGCCCTTACCGGAGTCTTTACCAACGGCCTCCGCTCAGGCGACGCCGCCATCAACCGCAATAGCATCGACGCCATCCTAAACCGCAGTCCTTTTGACGCCACCGGCAACTACATCGGCCCTAAGGACGCCAATCCGGCGGCTCCGGTTGCCACCCGCAAGAACCTCCAGGAAACCGCGTTCTTCTTCCCGCAACTCACCAGCAACGACAAGGGCGAAATCCGCATGGCCTTCACCATGCCGGAGGCGCTCACCACATGGCGCTTTCTCGGCTTCGCCCATGATGCCGCGATGCGCTCCGGGACCCTTGAAGGCGAAACCGTCACGGCCAAGAACCTGATGGTGCAACCCAATCCGCCCCGATTCCTGCGCGAGGGCGACACCCTCGACTTCACCGTCAAAATCACCAACTGCGGCGACCAACCGCAAGCCGGCACCGCGCACTTCTCCCTAACCGATTCCGCCACCGGCACGGATCGAACCGCCGCGCTGGGGATCACCGCGCCCGACCAGCCGTGGTCGCTGCCGGCCAAGGAATCCCGCACCCTTAGATGGCGACTCACGGTGCCAGACGGCACGGGTTTTCTCACCTACAAGGCCACCGCCACCAGCGGTGCCTTGTCCGATGGCGAGGAAGGTTGGCTGCCGGTGATCCCGCGCCGCGTGCTGCTAACTGAGTCGATGACCCTGCCCAGCCGCAGCCTGGGCACCCGCGACTTCACGTTTCAAAAGCTCGTGGACAGCGGCCAATCCACCACCTTGGAAAACCGCTTCGTGCAGCTCCAGGTCGTGTCGCGCCCCGCATGGTACGCAGTGATGGCGCTACCCTATTTGATGGAATATCCCCACGAGTGCGCCGAGCAGACTTTCAACCGCTATTATGCCAATGCCCTGGCCCGCCACCTCGCGAAGTCCGATCCCAAGCTCCGTCAAATCTTCGACATCTGGAAAAACACCCCGGCGCTCGACAGCCCGCTCGCCAAGAACCCCGAATTAAAGGGCATCACGCTGGACGAAACCCCGTGGCTCGCCGAGGCCGTCGATCAGACCCAGGCGCACCGTAATCTCGGTCGGCTCTTCGATGACAACCAACTCGAAGCCGAACTCGAAAAAGCGCTGGAGAAACTCGCCTCCATGCAATGCGAGGACGGCCTCTGGCCGTGGTTCCCCGGTGGCGGGGGGAACCATCATATCTCACTCTGCATCGCCACCGGCTTCGCCCGCCTCCGGGCCATGGGCGTGGAAACGGACATTACGCCTGCCTTGAAGGCCCTGGCAAAGCTCGACGCCGAGCTAACCGCACAGTTGGGCGCAATCAAAAGGGCCGCGAAAGAACAGCCGGAGTTTCTCACTGCGAACCACCTCGATTCCGCCATCGCCCAGCAACTCTATACCTGCACGCTGTTTCTCAAAGACCGCAAGGTCAGCCGCGACGACCGCGAGGCCTTCGACTTCTTCGTCGCCCAGGCCAAGCGCCATTGGGCGAAGCTCGACTCCCGACTGTCCCGCGCTCATGTCGCGCTGGCCCTCAACCGGCTCGGCGACCAAGCCACCGCCAAGCTCATCACTCGTTCGCTCAGGGAACACGCCATCCGCACGCCGGAATCCGGCATGTTCTGGCGCGACTCGGACGACGCCAGCGGTTGGTATTGGTGGCAGGCTCCGATCGAAACCCAATCCATGATGATCGAGGCCTTCCGCGAGATTGACCACGACGACCAGGCGGTCGAGGACTGCCAAATTTGGCTCATCCAACAAAAGCAAGTCCGCGAGTGGCGCAGCACCAAGGCCACCGCCGATGCCATCCACGCCCTGCTGCTGGGCGGCAAGGATTTGTTAAGTGGCGGCGACCCGT
>CAIVSK010000283.1 GCA_903908495.1 Akkermansiaceae bacterium | reverse complement strand
CCTTGCCGACATCGCCGTAGCCGCAGACGACCGCGACCTTGCCGGCGATCATGACGTCGGTGGCGCGCTTGATTCCGTCGGCGAGCGACTCGCGGCAGCCGTAGAGGTTGTCGAACTTCGACTTGGTCACCGAGTCATTGACATTAATGGCGGGAACCAGAAGTTTGCCGGCCTCGTGCAGTTGGTAAAGGCGGTGGACGCCGGTGGTGGTTTCTTCGGAGACGCCGCGCCATTCCTTGACAATGGCATGCCAGTGTCGCGGGCTCCCGGCGTGGATGCGCTTGAGGAGATCCTTGATGACCTGTTCTTCATGCGCGGCGGAAGGCGTGTTAACCCAGTCGCTTCCCTCCTCCAATTCAAAGCCTTTGTGAATGAGAAGGGTGGCGTCGCCGCCGTCATCCACAACGAGCTGCGGGCCCTTCCCCCCGGGATGGGAGAGAGCTTCGTAAGTGCAGTCCCAATATTCTTCCAGGGTTTCACCCTTCCAGGCAAAAACGGGCACCCCGGTGCGGGCGATGGCGGCGGCCGCGTGATCTTGCGTTGAAAAAATGTTGCAGGAGGCCCAGCGCACGGAGGCACCCAGTTCAACGAGTGTCTCGATGAGCACCGCGGTCTGGACGGTCATGTGCAATGAGCCGGTAACGCGCACACCCTTGAACGGCTTCTGCCGGGCGTACTTCGCGCGCACCGCCATGAGGCCGGGCATTTCCCGCTCGGCAACTTCAATGGCCAGGCGGCCCGATGCGGCGAGCGTCAGGTCCCGCACTTTATAATCCGGCTTTCGGTGAGTGGAAGCGACGGTAGGCATGGGGCGATGAGTCAAAATGGCGACCTGGCGGGCAGCGGGACCGGTGCGCTTACTTGGCCGCGGCAAGGAGGTCCTTGGTCTTGTTGATCTGTTCCCAGGGCATCTCGGCCTTGCCAAAGTGCCCATAGTTGGTCGTCTGCCGGTAGATTGGGCGAAGCAGATCGAGCTGTTTGATGATGTTGGCGGGCTTGAAGCTGAAAACCTTCGCCACGGCGCGGGCAATGACATCGTCCGGCACCTTGCCCGTGCCCATCGAATCGACCCAGATGCTCACGGGTTCGGGGTAGCCGATGGCGTAGGCGACCTGCAGTTCACAGATCTCGGCCAGACCTGAGGCGACAATATTCTTCGCCACCCAGCGGCACATGTAAGCGGCCGAGCGATCGACCTTCGAGGGATCCTTGCCGGAGAAAGCGCCGCCGCCATGGCGACCCCAGCCGCCATAGGTATCGACAATGATCTTGCGGCCGGTCACTCCGGAATCTCCCTCGGGACCACCCACGACAAACCGTCCGGTGGGGTTGATCAGGTACTTGGTATCCTGGTCGAGCATCTTCGCCGGGATGACCTTCCGGACCACGTGCTCGATGAGAAAATCGCGGATGGCGGCGTGGGTGACTTCCTTGGTGTGCTGGGTGGAGATGACGACATTCTCCACCTTCACCGGTTTGTCGTTCTCGTAGCGGATGGAGACCTGGGACTTGGCATCGGGACGCAGCCAGCCGACGACGCCGGCCTTGCGGAGCTTGGTGAGCTCACGACCAAGACGGTGGGCATACATGATCGCCGTCGGCAT
>CAIVSK010000282.1 GCA_903908495.1 Akkermansiaceae bacterium | reverse complement strand
GCCACGGGTTTGGAGGTATCGCCAGCGTTTCCTTCATACCATTGAAGCGACAACAACTCCCCAGCGGCGGCAACCGACAGCACAACGTTCCCATTCAGGGCGACCGTCTGCGGGCCGGGCTGCCCGGTGATCGCCGGCGGAACGACGACTTGGACGAACGCCGTGCGGCTGTCTGCGGTGCCATAACCGTTGGTGGCCCGCATCCAGTAGTTGGCACTGACGGCATTGGCCGGCGTGGTGAATACGGCAAAAACGGCGTCGGCAACCGGCTGGCTGGTGTCGCCACTGCTGCCGCGATACCATTGATAGGCCAGCGCGGGCGCTCCATTGACAGTGACCGATAGGGTGGGAGTGCCGCCGGCGAAAGTCGGGGTATCCACGGGTTGGGTGGCGATGAAGGGCCGCACGTCGAGCGCCAGCGAGTGGGACCCGCCAAGCGCCAGCGAGCTGATGCCGGTGGCCACCTGCACTGGAGTCGGGCGGTCGGTGGTGGTGCCATCGCCAAGCCTGCCATAGGAATTGGACCCTACGGCCCACAGCACGCCGCCGGATTTGGTAAACATGCTGCAATCATATCCGGCGGCCGTGCTGAACACCCCGCTGGCCACCTGCACCGGAATGAGACGATCCGTGGTGGTGCCATCGCCCAATTGACCATAGGAATAGTTGTGGCCCATTGCCCACAGGGTGCCGTCGGCTTTGATCAAACAACTGTGCCAATCGCCGGCGCTCACCGCCTGCACGCTCGTTGCCACCGGGATCGGGCTGGAGCGGATGGCGTTGGTGCCATCACCGAGTTGGCCGTAGTTGTTGACCCCCATGCCCCACAGAGTGCCATCGATCTTGATGAAGAAACTATTCCAAAAGCAAGCGGCGACCGCAGCCACGCCGTCCGCCACTTGAATCGGGACGGATCGGCTGGTGGTGGTGCCGTCGCCGAGTTCTCCCACCCCATTGTGACCCACGGCCCACAGGGTACCGTCGGTCTTGAGGAACAGGCTGTGCGTGTCACCGGCGGCCATGCTGACCACGCTGGTGGCCACCTGCACCGGGGTCATGCGGCTGGTGTTGGTGCCATCACCGAGTTGGCCGTAGGAGTTCGATCCCATCGCCCATAGCGTTCCATCGGTTTTGAGCAGCAAGCTATGATTGCTGCCGGCCGCCACGCTGAGCACTGCGGTGGCGACCTGCACCGGGGTGGCACGGCTGGTGGTGGTGCCGTCACCCAGTTCGCCATTGGAGTTCGCGCCCATTCCCCACAGCGTGCCGTCGGTCCTAACAAAGAGGCTGTGCGTGCTGCCTGCCGCGGCGTTCGCGACGCCACTGGCGATCACCACGGGCGTGGAGCGGTTCACCGTCGTGCCGTCGCCGAGCTGGCCCCAGGAGTTCTGGCCCCATCCCAGGAGTCGCGCCGGGATTGGCGTGGCGACCGTGATCGGAATCGTGGCGCTATCGGCATGGCCCGCGGCATTGCTCACCCTCACCCAAAACGAGGTGGTGGCTCGTAGCGGCCGGCCGAGCATCTGCGGGCCGGTGCCTCCCGCCACCGGTTGCGTGGTATCGCCGGAAGCGCCTTCAAACCACTGATAGGAAAGCAGCTCGCCG
>CAIVSK010000281.1 GCA_903908495.1 Akkermansiaceae bacterium | reverse complement strand
CGGGCGAGGCATTCGGGAGCGGTCTTGCCGCGTCGGGCAATCTGATGCTGGTGGGAACCAGCGGCACATCCAGCAAGATTGGCAGGGTCGCCGCGTATGTCACCGAGCCGCTCACGGTATGGGTACAGACCTTCAGCGCGGCTGACGCAATGCCTGGCGACGGCTTCGGTTGTGTGATCGGCGTGGACGGCAATCAGGCAATCATCGCCGCCCCCGGGCGGGGCCGGCCATCCACCCGGGTGGGCTGCCTCTATGCTTTCTCCCGGTCCACGACCACTGGAATGTGGACCCAGACCCAAAAAATCGCGATTCCCGGTGCCACCACCGCCGGCGGTTCAGGCAAAGCCCTCGCGCTCGCAGGCAACACGCTGGCAACCATCAGCGACTCCGGCTCGGTGGTGATCTATACTAAAGACGCTTCCGGCCAATGGGCCCAGTCCGCGTCTATCAGCCGCAGCAACTTGCCCAACAGCTCGCCTTCGTTCGGCTGCGCCCTTGCGCTGTTAGGTGACCGGCTTTTCATCGGAGATTCCGCTGCCACCTACGCCCTCGGCGGCACCGGCGCGGTGTTCGGTTTCCGCCGCGGCGAGGCGGGGTGGATCTCTAGCACGACGATCACACCGACGGTCACTCCTGTTAGCGACCGCTTCGTTGCGTTTGGCAGCGCGCTGGCCGCCCGCGACAGTTGGTTGCTGGCGGCAGGCGGCAGCGCCCAATCGGCGTGGTTGTTCCGGGTGGATCCGGCCGCCAATCAAACCCCGCGCTTCATGCCGGGCATTCCGTCCCAGGTGGTAACAGGCCGCGCCTTCTCCACCCTCATCCGCGCCGAAGATGACGATGGCAACAGCGGGTTGGTGATAGATATGTTGGAAAACCCGGCTTGGCTCATATTGACGGACGGCGGCAATGGCAACGCCGTGCTTTCAGGGACAGCCACCGGAGAGTCCGCCGATGTCTGCGAGGTGCAGCTGCGGGTGCGGGACAGTGCCGGTGCCCAAGCGTTCTACGCCATTCGACTCACCGTGCTGGCTCCCACCGATGTGCCCAATCTCACCGCCGAACCCCTCGACACCGATACCTACGAAGGTCGGGAAGTGATTCTGCGGGCGGCGGCGTCTGGCATCGGGCCACTCCATTGGCAATGGTATCGCGATGGCATCCCTATCAGCGGTGCCACTCGCTCCACGCTGGCGTTTGATGAAATCGCCCTAGGCGACGCGGGACGTTACACCGTCCGTGTTGCGAATGTGGTGGGCGAAGATATCTCCGCCACCGCCACGGTCACGGTGCATGAGGC
Source organism: Akkermansiaceae bacterium (assembly GCA_903908495.1). Taxonomy (GTDB): domain Bacteria; phylum Verrucomicrobiota; class Verrucomicrobiia; order Verrucomicrobiales; family Akkermansiaceae; genus Luteolibacter. The sequence goes on along the minus strand of CAIVSK010000281.1, from coordinate 16,175 downwards.
AAGCCGCAACGCCGGCGATTGGCCGACCTTCGGAGCTTCGCCTGCCCACAACGGACGCTACCCGGCCTCGCTGGATTCCTGTTCCTTCATCCCGGCTTGGAACCAGACCGCGCAGAGTGGCTTCGAGTTGAACCGTGCCGTGATATCTAACGGCCGAGCCTTCGTCGTGCCCAAAGCTTCCGGCACCGGCGTCTCGGCCAAGGCGTTTGATCTGGCGAGCGGAACCCAAGTGTGGTCATACCCACTTCCCGCGAGCCATTCGAGCAATCCGCCCACAGTGTATAACGGGCGAGTCTATTTCCAATTAGGGCAGGGCAACCTTGACGCCACTCCTAAATTGCTCTGCCTAAACGCCGACACCGGGGCGAAGATATGGTCAACCGCGTTTATTTCCCAATGGAATTCCTTTGAAGCCCCGGCAGTGACCACTCAGGGGATTTTTATCAATGGTGGAGGATACGGCGGTATGTATGGCTTCGATTTCAATGGCAGTCAGCGGTTCTTCCAGAGCCTGCCCCAATACGACGAGTGGACTCCAACACTCTCAAACGGGCATCTCTTCAGCAGCGTCGCGGGCTTGTTCCAAGAGCACAATCCTGTCGACGGGGTGCCTATCTGGTCAGTGGCGGCCGGTTGGCACTGGAATGGCTGGAGCATGAACACCGTCGCTGCCGTGGCGGGCGATAGTGCCATGGTCTTTAACAACACCGAGGTGGTGTGCATCGATCTGCCGTCGCGCTCTATCCGCTGGCGGAAAACCGGAAGCTTCAGTGGCAGTCTCGCCATTGGATCAGGCAGGACCTATGTGATCCAAGGCACGAGCGTGCGCAGCTACGCAGTTGCCGACGGCGCGCCAGGTCCGGTATTCCAAACCACAGGCACGGTGGGCGGGTTGATCGAACAGCCGATGGTGTTCAATGACCGGTTGCTCATCTCCAACCCGGCAAAAACCTGGATCTTCAACCTGGCCAGCGGACAATTGCTGCAAACGCTTAACTCCGGCGGACGTCTGAGTTATTCCAACGGCTACCTTCTAGCCGCCGGATCCGATGGTGTCCTGCGCGCATTCATTGCGCAGAACAATAATGCGAAACTCGCGGCCCTCGCCCTGGATTCCGGCACGCTGGAGCCGGATTTCCAGGCACCAGTCACGAGCTATATTGTCACGGTGCCATACACCGCCAGAGAGATAAGGGTCAGCCCGGCAAGCGATTTTGCCGGGGCTTTGGTAAAAGTCAATGGGACTGCCGTTGCCAGTGGCACGGCCAGCGCCCCGATCAGCCTGGCAGTGGGCAACACCACGATCACCACGGTGGTCACCGCCGAGGACGGAATATCCTCCAAAACTTATACCATCACGGTGACGCGGCTTCCGCAGGAGTTTGTCTTCCATTCTGCCACGGACGCGCCGGTGACAGCCAACGGATTTGCCGCTGGCGACTCTCCGGTCAGCGTGATCCTCAGCTATGCGCCCACCTCTGGCACCATTCTAACCATGGTCAACAACACCGGCCTCGGATTCATTCATGGCACCTTCGTCAATCTGGCGCAGGGCCAGCGGATCACTCTGACGTTCAATGGCGTGCCCTATGACTTCGTGGTTAATTACTATGGCGGCACCGGCAATGATATGGTGCTGCAATGGGCGGACACCCAGGTGGCTGGCTGGGGCTCCAATAGTTATGGCCAACTGGGCGAAACCACCACCACCCGCCGCCTGCTGCCCACCCCGGCAGATACCACAGGCGTGCTGGCCGGGAAAACCATCGTCGCGATTGCCGAGGGTTATCTTCACAGCCTGGCCCTGTGCTCAGATGGCACGCTCGCTGCCTGGGGCTACAATGTCTATGGGCAGTTAGGCAATAACAATAGCGCTCCCAGCAGCGTGCCTGTGGCTGTGGATCGCTCCGGCGTGTTGGCTGGCAGAACTGTTGTGGCGATCTCCGCCGGGCCGTTCCACAATCTGGCGCTGTGCTCGGACGGCACTGTGCTCGCATGGGGCTATAACAACTACGGACAGTTGGGAACTGGTGACACGACGACAAGCCGGGTGCCGGTGTTGGTGAATCCAACCGGAGCTCTGACCGGCAAACAGGTGGTGACGGTGGCAGCGGGAGCCTACCACAGTTTCGCGTTGTGCGCGGATGGCACGCTGGCGGGCTGGGGCTTCAATGATGATGGCGAGCTGGGCAACGGCAGCACCAACGCCAGTTCGATCCCGCTGGCAGCGGACGCGTCAGGTGCTCTCGCCGGAAAACAGATCGGTTCTCTATCAGCAGGCCAGTATCACACGCTGGCACTCTGCACCGATGGCACGCTCGTGGCTTGGGGTTACAACAACCGCGGCCAACTCGGCAACAACTCCACGCTCTCCAGCAAGGTGCCAGTAGGGATCGGATCCTATGGATCGTTGGTCGGCAGGTCGGTGGCCTCCATTCGCGCCGGGGGCTCCCACAGCCTGGCACTGTGCGCCGATGGCACGCTGTCTGCCTGGGGCTGGAACAATTCCGACCAGTTGGGAGCGAGCGGTATCCCGCAAAGCCATATCCCGGTGCTCATCGATATGACGGGCGTAGCCGCTGGCACGACCCTGGCGCAGATCGCGGTTGGCGGGAATCATAGCCTGGCACTCTGCGCTAATGGCACTCTGGCAGCCTGGGGTGACAATGCCAGCGGCCAGCTTGGCAATAGCAGCCTGACGCAGAGCGCGGTGCCGGTTGGGGTGGACCTGAGCGGACTGCCCGTGGGTGCCCGCTGCATGATGCTGGCCAGTGGATCGGCGGCTCAACACAACCTCGCAGTGTTCGGGCGTCCTCCGGGTTCCACGCCCCACGCAGCAAGCGGTCAAAGTTTGGCATTCGGGGCAACCGGTCAGAGTGCAGCCTCCGCACTCATCGGACGTGCCTTCGGGGTGGATGCGACTGGCGGCGGCGCCCTGCCCCAGGGGAGGCTGGTCGGTAACAGCTTTGTCATCAGCTTCAAAGAGCCCGCCGGAGTCAGCGGCTTCACCTACGGCGCAGAGTGGAGCGAGACGCTTGAGCCCGGAAGCTGGACTGAAGTGGCCGACACCGGAATCTCCCCGCAGCACACCTTCAGCCTCCCCATTGATGCCAGAACCAAGCAATACATGCGACTCAAGGTCACGATTCCGTGACATAGGCAAACTGAAAGGATCAATGACATGAACCCGAGTGGATTTTCATGGAAGCGGCTGCCGGGGATTTCGGCCGCGAAGTCTCGGATTTCGATAGTGATACCAACAGTGCCGCTGGCCTCACCGCTTCCCGCCTCACCGCGGCGAGGGATTCTCGCTCGGGCCCAACTGGCTGGCCATGCGGTCGCCGGAATTCTTGCAAGCCGCTACCAGTTCGCGGATCGAGCCGGTGGCGAGGCAGATTTTGTCGTCGGTGGCGCCGTAGTAGAGCCGGAGTTCGTCCTTGTCCAAATCGCCGAGCGCTCCGCAAGGAAAGACGGTGTTGTCGCAGTTGCCCGCGCGCTCGTAATCGGTCTTGGGGACAGGCTTCCAGCCTTTGAGGGCCGCCAGCGTGCCCCGCCTGTCCTCCTGCAAAACCGAACCGCACCGGGCGTAGCGTCGCGGGTTGGCGAAGGCGCACCCGTGCGTGAAATACGCCCAATTGGCCGGGTTGACGGCTGCGGGTCGGGCCGATATTGCTGGCAACGGATCCGCACACACGGTCCGACAGCATGTTTTTAAGCAATTGGTTTTACCGGACCGGCCAGCCGATGCGTTCGGGCCGGTGGCTTATTCACACGCTGGTGGTCACCCTGCCAACCGAGCAAGTCTCCGGGATTGCCAAATGCCGGTAACCCAGCACAGTATCACCCTATCTCATGTGAGTCATCCAATCAACCGAGCACCTCATCTAACACCATGATCACAACCCGTATTCCACTACTGCTGGCCGCCCAGCTCTTTGCATCAGCCATGGCGGCCCCCGCGGCACCACCGGAACTCCAGCCGGTCAATCCCCAAGCCGGCGAGCCGCCCGCGATCCAACACTCGATGTGGCATCAACGCGAAGTCGATGAATTCGTGCTGGCCGGCCACAAGTGCAAATTCGTCAAGCCGCTCAGCTACGCGCCGGGCAAGCCGTGGATCTGGCGGCCGGAATTCTTCGGGGCGTTTGATTTTGCCGACAATGAATTACTGCTGCAGAAGGGGTACCCGATCGCCTACATGGACATGGGCAACATCTTCGGCTCGCCGCCTGCCATGGATCTCATGGACCGGTTTTACGCCCTTCTAACAAAACAATACGGACTGTCGGCCAAGGCGACGCTCTTCGGGTTCAGCCGTGGCGGCCTGTATTCCATCAACTGGGCGGCGCGCCACCCCGAGCGGGTGGCCTGCATCTATCTGGACGCGCCGGTCTGCGATTTCAAGAGTTGGCCGGGCGGCCGCGGCAAGGGCAGCGGCTCGCCGGGCGATTGGGCCAAACTCAAGCAGGATTACGGGTTCAAGGATGACGCGGAGGCCCTCGCCTATTCACACAACCCGATCGACAACCTCCAGCCGTTGAGCCAGGCGGAAATCCCGATCCTGAGCGTCTGCGGGGATGCCGACACCACAGTGCCCTACCTCGAAAACACCGCCATCCTCAAGGCGCGCTATGAAAAACTTGGCGGACCGATCCAGGTCATCGTCAAGCCCGGCTGCGACCACCATCCACACAGCCTGACAGACCCGAAGCCGATCGTCGATTTCGTGCTGCAACACAACTGAACCCACGCCCTCCGCCCGCAATGAAATTTAGCAGGATGCTTGTGGCCATGGCCGTCACGTCGGCCGCCTTCTCCTCATTGACCGCCCGATCCGAGGAGTTGCCGCAATATAACATCGTCTGTCCAGGCGACAGTATCACCTACGGCGACACCTCGTTAGACCCGTCCACGCAAGTCGCCGCGTTGCGCTGCGGCGAGAGCCTGGCCGGGCGTTTCCAAGCTGCGGTGATAGTGATTCATTACCCAATCTGGCATTCGGCCATTGCCGCGCTGTTTTCCTGCGCCGCCACGCACGCCGCATCCCAGACCTGGACGGCCAAGGTGAATTCCACGTGGGACACCACCACCGCCAATGCGAATGCGACCGTCGCAGTGGCGCTCAGCGGATCGTCCAGCCTGACCACCGACGGGCCAGGGACGCTGACGCTGATCGGCAACAACAACCTGGGCAGCCCGCCCGAAGCCGTGGCGGATGGAATCAAACTGATCCTCCAGACTATTGCCAAGGAGAGGCCGGCGTTTCCATCCGGCTGCAGAGTCATCTTCCAGGGAGACGAAATCACCGCGGGTGACCACTGGCCAGCGACCAAGGATTTCAACCATAACTTTGGCCAGGATTACGTCTGTCTCATCGCCTCACAATACGGCAAGCTCTATCCTGAAAATCAAGTGGTCTTCCTCAATCAAGGCGTCAAAGGCAATGCGGTCAGCGACCTGGCCGCCCGTTGGCAGAAGGACACGATCGACGCCCAGCCCGACCTGCTCAGCATCCTGATCGGCAGCAACGACAAGGAATCCATTGATGAGTTTTCGCAGAGATACGACAAGCTGCTGGCCGATACGGTTGCGGCGCTCCCCAAGGTTCAGTTGTTGCTGTGCGAACCGTTCATGCTGCCAAGTCCCGACTCGGCCATGGCCGCCCGGATCAAGGTGGTGGCGCAGCTCGCCTCCAGATACCATGCCGCCGTCGTGCCTCTCCAGCGCGCGTTCGAGGATGCGTTGAAACGCCACGGCGACGCCAAATGGTGGCTTGCGGACGGCAGGCATCCGACCGCCGCCGGGGAGCAGATTGTGGCGGATGCATGGCTGCGCAGCGCGGTGGCCTTCTATCATCAACAGACTAGCGAGAAGCCGGGTGGGGGGGGCACCGTGCCGCCAGCTAGTGCAGTCGATGAGCTGCCGGCGTTTCCGGTCGGCAGCCGGATCCTGTTCCAGGGCGACTCCATCACCGATGGCCGTGCCAACGGTTCTAGCGAATTTGGCCAATGCTATCCCTACTTCATCGCCGCCAATTACAGTGCGCGGCATCCCGAACGCAAGGTCACCTTCATCAATCACGGGATCAGCGGCAACAAGGTCAATGATCTGGCCGCCCGCTGGCAGAAGGACACGATTGACGTCCATCCCGATCTGCTGAGCATTTTCATCGGCATCAATGATGGGAACAATATCGAGGAGCTTGAGCCGAAATACGACAAACTGCTGGCCGACACGATTGCCGCACTGCCCCACACGCAACTGGTCATCTGTGAAATGATCGCGCGGCCATTCAATGACCCCGACGGGACGACGGTCTGGTCCGCACGCACCAAACTGGTGACGCGGCTGGGAGCCAAATATCACCTCCCGGTGGCGCATTTCCAACAGGCCATGAATGAGGCCTATCAGCGGTACGGGCAGAACGACTATTGGATTTGGGACGGCGTCCACCCGAGCGCTGCCGGCCAACAGATCCTGGCGGACGAATGGCTGCGCGCCGTGGCTCCCATATACCGCAACAACGGGGTCAAATAGACTTCAGCTCCTCAAATAGCAGAAACCATTCACCATGTTGACCGAATCCATCCGCTTCGAATCGCCTCCGAAACGGGTGTGTACAGATTGCATTACCGCCATTGCGGATGGCCATGCAGACCAATGCCTGGGGCTACACATCGCCGGGTGAAGGCCTGCCCTGGGGGACTTTCTTTGCGGGTGGCGCATGGGATTGCCGGATGCTCTGGGAGCATTATGCATTTACCCGCGACGAAGCCTATCTGCTAGCATCTAACACGCTCGATGCCGACGCGCCTTTTTAGGAGCAAATCGCCGAGGTCCGCGGCAAGATTCGCCCGCCGGAGATTCTGCCGTTGCCGGGATCCTGGCGCCGCCCTCGCTGCTCCCACCGCCGCTCACGGATGGCGTGCCACCGCCTCCCCCCGGGGCGATGAAGGCATGCCTTACCCGGCCAAATGGCCGGGGTTGCAAGTTTCTGAAAGTGGGTCAGACTGCGGGACGCTACCTGACCAAGGGAAAACATAATGACAAAACCAACTGAATCACCCTTGAACCCGAACATCACCATGAAACGTCGCCATTGCCGTAATAATCCGGCGGGCAAGGAACTGCGCCAGCGGTTCCTGCGAGTGAGCATTCTGGGCGCTCTCTGCTGCGGCCTGCTGGCCAACACCCTGATCGCGGCGGAACATCCCGCACCGCCACCCTACCCGGGCGCACCGCCAGTCGCCATTGCGGCGGTGGACGACACGCGGGTCATTCGCCCGGTGCGCGACGACGCCCTGCTGCTCAACCCCGGCAAGGGCTACGTCCAGTATTACGGCGCGGATGACACCTATACCGACAAATACATCGGCATCGGGCACACCCGCGTGTCGTGGGCCAAACTCGAACCGCGGGAAGGCCACTACGACTGGAGCGAGATCGACAACTTCATCAAGTATTTCAAGGCCCACGGCAAGAAAATCAGCTTCGGGATCATGAGCATCAGCACCGGGTATTGTCAGGAGTATGTGACGCCCAAATGGGTGTTTGATGCCGGCACAAAGCCGTTTGTCATTCCCGACGATTCGTCACCCACCAAGACCCAGGTCATCGCCAAGCAGTGGGATGATCCGGTATTCGTGGTGAAGCTCGGCAATTTCGTCAAGGCCCTGGGCAAGCGCTATGACGGCAATCCGGACATCGCATTCTTCGACGTCCGCTCGTATGGCAATTGGGGTGAAGGCCACGTCGGCTTCCTCAACGGGATGGAACTGGCATCGCCTGAGATCTATAAGAAATACTACCTGCAGCCGTATGTGGATGCTTTCAAAACGACCCAGCTCATCGTCACCTGGGGATGCGATATCTACAACCCGGTCTATGACTGGGCGGTCACCCAGGGCGTGGGCATGCGCCGCGACGGGATTCTAAGTGAGTATTCCAAGGACGGCTCCGAGTGCCTGCGTGCCTTCGGCCATGAACCGGCGGTTTTCGAGTACTGCGACGGTTATGAAACGACCAAGAAAAAAGGCTACTGGAGCACCGACCTGCTGATGAAATATGTCCAGGCGGGCAAGCCGAGTTACATGCAGTGGGATCCGAAAATATTCGAGGAGAACCGCGAGTTTTGCCTTAAACTCGGCAACAAGGTGGGCTATCACTTCATCCTCGAGCAGGCGGCAATTCCCAAAATCATCCAACCCGGCAAGCCGTTCCCGATCACCTGGCAGTGGCTCAACGATGGTGTCGCCCCGCTCTATGAACCATGCCAGGTGGCCATCGCCCTGCTCGACGACAAGGACCAGGTTGTCCAGCAGCAATGGCTTCCGGCAAGCCAGCCGGCAAAGTGGCTGCCGGATGCCACTACCACCGAAACGCTCAGTGTCACATTTCCCACGGTCCCTGCCGAGACCTGCAAACTGGCGCTCGGCCTGTTCCTGGACCGCGCGGACACCGCTCCTGACTACCGCCTTGGCATCCAGGGCCGTACCGCCCAAGGGTGGTATATCCTCTACACTATTCCAAAATGATTCCCTCGGGCAACCAGCGGCAGTTTCTCCAGCATCACCCTGCCGACGTTAGGCGCGGGTTTGCAGTGGAGCACCACCGATCTGGCTACGAAGGGGATCATCACAGTCATGCCCTTGCCCGATTCTCCACCCGCCGGTTCCCCGCTCTCCCCGACTCCAAGACCATAATCCTGAATCCACCCATGCAACGTCACCATCTCCGAAAGTTTCTCGTGTGGATGGCTGCTTGCCTGGGTCTCGTGGCGCAGTCCCGTGCCCAGACCGCTCCGATCCGGATCCTGCCGCTGGGCGACTCGATCACCGCGGGCTTCGCCTTCAACAACTGGGGCGGCTATGGCGGCAACGCGGACCTCGGCATCGGAAACAACCCGGGACCGACCGGCGAACCGGACTGGACGTTCACCGGCAACGCCAACGGTTATAGCGTCAAATCCTTGCAGGTGCTGGTCAATCCGGTCGCGGTCTGGACCAACGCCGCGGGCGGCAGTTGGAATACCGGCGCCAATTGGACGGATAATATCATTCCCAACGCCGTGGGTGCCAACGCGGATTTGAGCACGCTTAATCTAACAGGCAACGCCGCGGTGACCATCGATGGGTCCAAAACCGTCGGCCAGCTCAATTTTGGTGATACCACACCCGGCAATAACTGGTCGGTCAACACCGGTTCGGGAGGGGAGCTGACCCTGGCGGTTGGCTCCGGCGTGCCCGCCATCACGGTGATCAACCAGACGGCAACCCTCAACGCCATTCTAGCAGGAACGCAGGGGCTCGCGAAAAACGGCGCGGGGATCTTGCTGGTCACCGGCGCTAACTCCTACACCGGCGCGACCACGGTCAATGCCGGCAGCATCTATAGCTCGCAATTCTGGCGCAGCAACCCGAATGGTGTCGGGGCTCTTACCAAGGTGGGCACCGGCACGCTGACGCTTTCCGGGCTGAACCACTACAACGGCGCAACCACCGTGAGTCAGGGGGCCCTGCAAGTCCCGGGGTCGCTTGCCGGCAGTGCCGTGACGGTGGCGGCAGGCAGTTCCCTTGGCGGCACCGGCACGATCGGCGGACCGGTGACGGTTGCCGGCACGCTCGCGCCGGGCACGGCGGCCATTGGCACGCTCACGATCTCTAACACCCTGACCGCCGCTGGCACCGTGGCCATGCGCATCGGCAAATCAGGCACCTCCTGCCTCAACGATCAGGTCAAGGGGATCAGCACGCTGAATTGCGGCGGGGCGCTCGTGGTCACCAACCCGGGCGCTGCGGCGCTGGTCGCTGGCGACACGTTCAGGCTGTTTGTCGCCGGTGGCTACGCCGGGACTTTTGCCAGCGTTGCGCTTCCACCGTTAGACTGGGGTTTGGCATGGGACACGTCCAATCTGACATTTAGCGGCATCCTCAGCGTGACCGCTCCGGTGGTCGGCAACCTGCCCGCGGGGTGGTCCGCAACCGGCATTGGCGCGACCGGCATCCCCGGTGCCGCGAGTTGCAACGGCCCGGCTTACGGGGTGAGCGGATCGGGTGCCGCCATCGGCGGCAGCGCCGATGCCTTCCAGTTCAGCGCCCAGGCGCTCGCGGGTGACGGTGAGATCAAGGCCCGGGTCGTCTCGCAAACCATCACCAATGGCGCTGCCATGGCGGGCGTCATGATGCGATCCGGCAGCGGCGCGGGGGCGGTCAACGCGCTGGTCGCTCTAACACCCAATGGATTCACCAACCAGGCCCGCACCACGACCAACGGCCCCACCGCCACCCTGGCCAGCGCGGCACGCCATGTGGCACCTGACAATTGGCTGCCCTTGTTGCGCATCGGCACCACTGTCACCGCATATGTTTCCGCCGACGGCAATGCCTGGTTCCAGCTCGGTTCCTGCACCATGCCGGTTGGCACGCTCAGCGTGGGATTGGCAGTGACCAGCCATGACAACACGGCGCTGAGCACGGTCACCTATGATCACGTGGTGGTCCTCGATTGGGCTGCCACCACGGCCGTCCAGCCGGTGTTAGACAACCGCCTGTTGATCAACCCGGGCAAGGGGTTTGTCGAGGTTTGGGGGCCCACCACCGCCTATACCAACGATGTGATCGGGGTGGGCTATAACCGCTGCGGCTGGAGCACCCTGGAACCCGCCGAGGGCGTGTACAACTGTGGCGGTAGCCTGTGATACCATTGCAATCCACCAATTCCAACCGAATGAAGAACCTCCTCACACATGCAGCCTTGGCTGCCATCCTTGTTCCCTTGTGCCCGGTAATGGCCGGGGAGACTCTATCCGCAGTCTCCGACCCGGCGGCGTTGATGCCGCGCCATGGCACGGTCAGCAGCGCTCCCGCAACAAAGTGGGAGGACGGCTTGGCCGCCGGCAATGGAACCATGGGCGCATTGCTTTACGGCGATGCCCGTCACGACACGTTGCTGGTGGATCATTGCAAGCTGTGGCTGCCCGCGGGGTCACGCGAGGTTTTGCCGAACGGCAGTGAATTCCTGCCGGAAATGCGCCGGATCATCGGTGAAAACGGCTATGATACCGGCCAGAAATACTTTCTCAAAAAGGCGGAGGAGTCCGGCTGGAGCGGGAAACTGGTCTGGACCGATGCGTTTCATCCCGGGTTCTTCCTGAACATTGACCAGCCGCAGGATGCCGCCATCACCGACTTCGCACGGATAGAGGATTTTTCCACCGGCGAGGTCTGGTCCCAGTGGCGCAGCGCACAGGGCGAGTTTTCCCGCCGGATGTTTGTTTCCAAAACCGACAACACGATCGTGTCGGTCACCACCGGCCCGCGCGGCAAGGTGGCACTCAAGCTCACGATGCAAAAGGTGGCTAGCCCTTTGATAGACTCGACGGTGACACATGCCGACGGCTGGATCACTTGCCACAATACTTATGCTAAAGGAAAGGGCGGATACGACGGGGCCGTGCGAGTCATCACCGGCGGAGGAACGCAAACCAGCGATGGGAGCTCCATTACCGTTGCGGGCGCGGATTCCGTCACGCTGATGCTGCGCATCCTGCCGTGGCGCACGCCACTCCCGGAAAGCCAGGCCTGGCCGAATGATCCTGCCAATCCCGAATTTGAGGGAGCTTCTGCGCAGGCCAAACGTGCCACGGTCCAGCTCGCGGCAAAGGCCTACGACCCGCAATGGATGGACCAACTCAAGTCCGACCTGCAGTCGCTGTCGACAGACTACGCCCGGTTGCTACAGCCTCATTCCGCCGCCTGGAGCGGGCTGTTTGACCGGGTTTCCATCGACCTCGGCGGCGCGCCCGCCGAGCGCGCCATGTCGTCGGAAGCGCTGCTGGACAAGGCACAAAAGGACCAGCGGCTGTCGGCTGCCTTGCTTGAGCGGATGTATGACGCGGGCCGTTACGTTTTCATGTGCTCGGCCGGGCCGGAGACGCCTCCCAACCTGTTTGGCATCTGGACGGGAACCTGGAGCCCGCAATGGTCCGGCGACTACACGACCGACACCAACCTGCAGCTGGACACCGAATTGGCCTACAGCGCCAATCTGGCCGAATGCATGAGCGGCTATTTCCACCTGTGGGACAGCTATCTGCCAGACTTCCGTCGCAACGCCAAGGCGCTCTATGGCTGTCGCGGGATATTGACTGGCAGCCGGGCGTCTAACAACGGGTTGGCGCTGCACTGGGACGGTGGCTGGCCAGGAAATCTCTGGACCCCGGGCGCGAGCTGGATCGCCCACTGGTATTACGATTACTACCAATACACGGGGGACAAGGCGTTTCTGCGGAATTCCGCCATTCCGTTCATGAAGGAGTGCGCGCTTTTCTGGGAGGATTTCCTCATGGGCAGCGAGGATGCCGCCGGTCACTATCTGTTCCGGCCTTCTTACTCGGCCGAGAATGGCTGGGGCGACAATAGCAGTCAGGACATCGAGATCGTCACCGAGCTGTTGAGTAATCTCATCGCCGGTTGCGAAACTGCGGGAGTCGACAAGGAAGGCGTGGTGAAATGGAAGGCGATGTTGGCGAAATTGCCGCCACTTCTGATCAATCAGGAGGGACAACTCAAGGAGTGGTCCAATCCAACGCAGGGCGAACACAACGACCATCGCCATCTCATGCACTTGTATGGCGCGTTTGAGAGCGAGCGGTTCAGCGAGGAGGCTGATCCCAAATTATTCGAAGCGGCCAAGGTCGCGTTGCAAAACCGGGTCAGCGCAAGCCGCGAAGATGCCACCCACGGCTTCATGCACACCGGCCTGGCAGCCGCAGGCCTTGGCATGGGAGACATGGCTTTCGCGAGGATTGAGGAACTTGCCAAGCACCGATCCATTTATCCCAGCATGGTGGACGGGCACTTCGGGGGCCCCAATGTGCTTTGCGACGATGGCAATGGCGCGACCCCTGAGATCGTCGACCGCATGCTGATCCAGTCAAAGGTCGGACGGCTTGCCTTGTTGCCAGCCGTGCCCAAGGCCCTGCCCAAGGGCTCTATCACCGGCACCAGGGCGCGCGGCGGCATCACCATCAACAAACTCTCATGGGATCTCAACGCCGGCACCTGTGAGGCGTTCATCACCTCCGACTCCGCCCAGACCATCACCCTGGTCATGGCCCGCGACATGGAGGTCAAGACCCTGACCCTCGACGGCAAGTCCCTCGCGGTTACTAACAAGGGTGTCCGGAAACCCGGCGCCGACCTGCAATTGCCACCAGGCAAGGGGGTGGCCATTGCCGTGAAATTCACCCCGAAGCCATGATTCATGGATGGTCTGCCTAGGTGTCGAGGTGAACGATTCCGCGTTGCACGGCGACGGTGCTGGCCTGAGTGCGATCACAGACTTCTAGTTTGGCGAAAATCCTTTCGATGTGATGTTGCACCGAAGACTGCGACTTCGCCAGATATCCCACACTTCGAGTTCATAGAGTGGTCAATACCTCCAGCTTGTCCAGTGACTTACTCTCCCGGATGACATTTTTCAGCCGGTGAACCAGGGCCGCCCGCTGCGGTGAGTGGGTTGAGCTGATCTCCCGCGGCTTCCCCGGGTCGAGAGCATCAAACACGGCACACCCAGAATCCCGTGTGGCGGGTTGGCCGCCGACTTTCTCGACCGTCGACACCACTGGAATTGTCAACGCCAAGGCAGCCCACGCTGTCGGTGATGAATGGGATGCCCAGCCGAGACCCTGGGGAACCATCTCACCCTGCCACCCCGGTTTCGCAGTCTTCATCTTCATGATTTCATTATGCCCCGTGGCCGGAACCGCATCTTGACATAACGGGCCGGACAGATCCAGAGTGGAGTATGAAGATACTGTTTGAGACACAGCCCGGATCGACGCATCCTCTGGGTGCGACCCTTCTGCCGGGTGGCGTTAATTTCTCGCTCTTTTCCCAGAATGCTACGGGTGTCGATCTCCTGCTATTCGCCAACCATGACGATCCTCAGGCATTTCAAGTCATCAGGCTCGACCCCGTCGCTAACAGGTCATTTCATTTCTGGCACGTTCTGGTGCAGGGCCTTGCGGCGGGGGCGTTCTATGCATTCCGCGTGAGCGGCCCATTTGACCCGGCCTCCGGCCTCCGGTTCAACAGCAACAAGGTCTTGATCGACCCCTATGCGCGCGGTAACACCAATAATCTCTGGAAACGCGCTGAGGCCTGCACGAGCGACGACAATGTCGCCACCTCCATGCGCTCGGTCGTCATCGACCCCGCGAGCTACAACTGGGAAGGCGACCAGCCGCTGGGCCGTCCCATGGAAGAGACCATCATTTACGAATTGCACACCCGCGGCTTCACCCAGTCACCGTCCTCCGCAACGACCTATCGCGGCAAGTTCGCGGCGGTCGCCGAAAAGATTCCCTATCTGCGGGCCCTCGGGGTCACAGCCGTGGAACTCCTGCCGGTATTCGATTTCGATGAAACTGACGTGCACATTGTGAACGGCCAGCGCCTGCCGGACTATTGGGGCTACAGCACGCTCGGATTCTTTGCGCCGCAGTCGGCCTACTGCGTCAGCCCGGAATCGGGCGGACACTTGAGAGAATTCCGGGACATGGTCAAGGAGCTTCATAAAGCCGGGATTGAAGTGATTTTGGACGTCGTCTTCAACCACACCGACGAGGGCAACCAGCTCGGCCCCACGTTCTCATTTCGGGGCATCGACAACCGGACCTATTACTTCCTTGTGCCCGGCAATCTGGCGACCTATCTCGATTTCTCGGGCTGCGGCAACACCTTCAACTGCAACCATCCGATCGCCGGGAAGTTGATCGTCGAGTGCCTGCGGTACTGGGTGCGGGAAGCGCACGTCGACGGCTTCCGGTTTGACGAAGGGTCGATCTTGACGCGGGACGAAACCGGCGGGCCCAACCCGCATTCCCCGGTCGTCTGGGCGATCGAACTGGAAGACGATCTGGCCGACACCAAGCTCATCGCCGAAGCTTGGGATGCCGGCGGTCTCTACCAGGTCGGCGGATTTCCGGGCGACCGCTGGGCGGAATGGAACGGCCGCTTCCGGGACGATATTCGCCGCTTCGTGAGAGGCGATCCGGGACTCGTTGGAGCCGTGGCCTCTCGGCTTTCGGGAAGTTCCGATCTCTATCAGGCCCAGGGCCGTCTGCCCATCAACAGCATCAACTTCATCACCTGCCACGACGGTTTCACGCTGAATGACCTGGTCTCGTATAACGAAAAGCACAATGAAGGCAACGGCGAAGCCAACCGCGACGGCATTGATAACAACTTGAGCTGGAATTGCGGTGAGGAAGGTCCGGCTGGAGACCCCTTGGTGGAGGCGCTGCGCCGCCGTCAGCTGCGCAATTTCGCGGCGATCCTCCTCCTTTCGCGCGGAGTCCCGATGTTTGTGGCCGGCGACGAGGCCCGGCGCACCCAGCAGGGCAACAACAACGCCTGGTGCCAGGACAATCCGGTCAGCTGGTTCGACTGGACGCTCGCCGACACCAACGCCGACCTGGTGCGTTTCTGGCAGCGCATGATCGCTTTCCGCAGGGAGCACGTGGCTCTTTGGCGCGGCCGGTTCTTCGCGCCCGGAGAAGTCGCCTGGCACGGCACGCAGCTGAACAGCCCCGGCTGGTCCGACCCGCAAGCCCACGCGCTGGCCATGACCTTGACCGGTACCAGGGGCGAAGCGGACCTTCACGTCATGCTCAACATGTATTGGCAAAGCCTCGATTTCCAACTGCCGCCGGACCGGCTGTGGGTGAAGTCGGTGGACACCGCCGCCGCGCCGCCGCATGATATCGAAGATCCCGGCCAGGAAGCAGCTGTGACCGGTCCCACCTGCAAGGTCCAGGGTCGCAGTGTGGTCGTCCTGATATGCAGAACCTCAAGGGAGCAATGACATGAACCCGGGTGGATTCTCATGGAAACGGTTGCTGGGGATTTCGGCCGCGAAGTCCCGGATTTCGCGGACCATCGGCATCCCGCTGGCACGAATGGGGAAGTGAGACTAAACGATCAAAGAACTACAACTCGGCGATCTGTTCAATGGATAGACCGGTGGCCTGGGCAATGACCTGTCGTTCGATGCCGAGCGCCTTCATGCCCGCCGCCGCCTTGAGCAAGCCCAGAGTCTCACCCTCAGAGCGCCCCATGGCGAGGCCGCGAGTCTCGCCCTCGACGCGACCCTCGACGCGGCCCTCGGCAAGG
>CAIVSK010000280.1 GCA_903908495.1 Akkermansiaceae bacterium | reverse complement strand
CAACCTCGGGCGTGCCAACGGCATCGACAACATCCAGCACGGCTTCTGGCTCAACCTACAGGACGTTGCCTCCGTTTGCGTCATGAAGGGCGTGTGAGTAATCACGAATATAGTATCGTACAGAGAACCGGATGGCCCTGGGGTGGCGACGCCTTCCGTCCAGACCAGCTTGCGAGCATCGAAGGGCGCGGTTGCGATCTGCCCGGACGTGTCGGCGGCAGCCGGCGCGTCACTCCGAAGGAGTGTTCTTTCTTCTTTCAGTTCCTTGTCAGTTCTGGCGGCACCATGGTGCCGGGCATGATGGTGCCGGGCACGGCATCGCACTGCATGGTGAGGCGAAATACGTTGGACTGCCGATAGCGGCTGGCCCGCGCCACCAAGCCGGCGGCTTCGAGTTCAGCGACAGCGCGGCGCGCGCCCCGCACCTCCATTCCCATTTCATCCGCAAGCCGTTTGAGCGAAGGCCAGCACTCGCCTTTGGTGTTGGCACGGTGCGCCAGCACCAGCAGCGCGACACGCGCACCGGCCGATTTGGTGCGCTGCCCAACTGCCCAGTCCAGGGCCTCCATGGACATCATGGCAACCGCTGTCAGGCTGCGATCTGGTGGGGCTTCGTGCTCCGGCGCGACTTCATGCGGATTTCCGCGCGCGGCAAGCTGGTGATGAAGGCGTTCAGGCTGGCGGCGGTAATGAGCGTCTTGCCCCCCAGCTTCACGGCTTCAAGGCGCCCTTCGCTGATCAGTTCATACAGCTTCGTGTTGCCGAAGCAGCCGATGCGGCGGGCGTCATTGGTCGAGTAGAGGGCGGCCTTGGCTTCGGTATTCATCGTGTTTCGTATCCCCACGTAGGGTTTCAATCACCCACGGAAGATAGCGAACACGTTCCTTTAACGCATCGGGGACAACGCCGCTCCGTGCGTTGTCCCCGGGGACACAGGCCAGTTGCGCTATGTCCCCGGTCGGGGGTGCCGTTTGAAGTGCTGGACTATAGCAGACGGCGTAACGGTCCCCCCTCCGCAGAGCTTGGCGGCCTCAGCTATGAAGCGTGCCGCCGGGGCGTTGTGCGACATGCCGACCCGCTCCGCCCTCCTGTTGACGCTCTCAAACGCCTGCAAGAGCGGTAAAAATAAATCTGATGTAACCGGATTACGGGTGACTGGCGCCTGTAGCAACGGACGGGCATTGGCAAGCGCACATTCCAGCGCGTGCAGTGGCTGTATATGACGTTCTCCAAACGAAATTGCTTCGGCGCGGCTCAGGGCCATGCCCAACAGTCGCCAGCGCGCGCGTTGTAATTCTGGCAGGCTCATCCTGGGTTTCGGGGTGGTGGCTTGGCGATCAGGCGACCAGGGCACTAACGAGCGCGGCGAGCAGCTGTTTGCCTCACCTCGACTTTCCGCCGGTGATTCCGCGGGCGGATCAGATCAGGACCCAGAAGATGTCCTCGCTGGCGATGAAGCGGAGGGCGTCTTCGAGCTGCAAGATGGTGCGGCCGAACGGGCCGGTGGGCGACCAGCGT
>CAIVSK010000279.1 GCA_903908495.1 Akkermansiaceae bacterium | reverse complement strand
TGTCCACCACCGATGAGTGACGGCCCAATTAGATTCACCGCGAAGATGAAGGGTGGCAGCGACGTGGTCCGGCTCCTAAGGCGTTATCCGCAGAAAGTGGGCCGCACGCTCGAAAGCCTGGTGAAACAGGAGGCGCGGGGGCTGGCGGTCGAACTGGCCCGCAATACCCGACCGTTCGGGTTTTCCGACAAGGCGAAGAAGCGGGGCGAGGGCGCGGTTGCCGGGGACATCAACCGGGTGTTCGCGTTGCCGTCCGACGCATACGAAAAAATGAGGCTGCTCGACCCTGGCACCGCGGATCGGTTTTGGGCCAACATCCAGAACCGCCGGTTTGCCAAAGCTGGACAGTCGCTCAAATCTTCCAATTCGCCGTGGAAAAGCCTACCGGTCGGCCGGCTCGATCCGAAACTCCACCAGCAAAGCCGGACGGGCCGCAACGGCAACGTGAAGCGCAAGGTGCCCGCCCAAATCGTCACAAGCCCGAAAGCACGGGATTCCTACATCGCCCGAATTCAGAAACGGGTCGGCTTCGCCAAGGGGACTTGGATCAATGCAGCCAAGGCCATCGGCGGACGGGTCCGCGGTGCCGCCCAATGGGTGACCCGGCATAAGCAGGCACCGGGGACCGCTACCGTGACGACCGGCGTCAATCCGTCGGTCACGCTGGTCAACAACCTCGACTACATCGAGCAGGTGACCACCGCCAAGGGCATCGAGCTTGCCCTCCAGGTGGCGGCGGGACGCTTGCGCAAGGCGTTGGCCACATCGCTGCAAAAGATTGCCGAAAAAACCAACAATGCCCTTCGCCGCCGGGCAAGTTGACGTGACCACACCGGTCAAGATGCCACAGATCATTGAAGACGCCCTAACATCGAAGCTCGCGGAGTGGATTGACGAAAATCTCCCCGAGTCGATTCCCGCCACCATACCAGTCCACGTCGCCAACCGCGACGAACTGCGCTCCCGGCCCTGCATCGTGCTCGCCACCTCCGAGGCCAAACGGGTGCCGGCCATGGCCAACACGGCCAGGATCAAGCTCGACGTCCACTTGTTCAGCCAAATCGACGACACGCCTGCCGCAACGCACGCGCAGTGGGCCGCGGCTATCGGTGACCTGCTGCGCGACAAGGCTGCCATCCGCACCGACCTCGGTTCCAGCACGTTTATCCTGCACGACCTGATCGCCCGCGAGACGGGCACCAGTCCCGACGAAGCCCGCGGCCGCGAGACCGTGCTGACATTCGAGGCCGTGGTCTCTGCGGTGTAGTTGACACCCAAAAATAGGCATGAGCGCAACCTCACTTGGAACCGTAGGCGTCTGGGCAATCGGCAATGATCAGACCGGGCTGCTGATCACCGACCACTCGTTTGACTTCTCCGATCAAGAGAAGAACGTGCTCAACAAGAGCGGCGAAATCATCGGCATGGGAATCTATCAGGAGAAGGTCGAGATCAAAATCTCCGGCCTGGTGCCTTTGACTGCTGCGTTCAGCGGCAAGATTGCCGCCGTCATCGCCCTTGGTAACGCGATCCCGGCGCACGCCCAGAACATGACCGGCGGCTCGACGATCCTGCGCTCCTTGAGCCGCGCTGCCAACAATGAGGACTGGGAAAAAATCGACCTCACCGCCATCCACTATCCGTTCATGACGGTCGTCTAACCTCACCCAACTCCTTTTCAATCCGACATGAACACGGGTTCTGTATCCCATATTTCCTCCACGGCCACGACCAACACGTCGCTGGCCGCCGCCCTGACCGCCGTTGGCATCCCTCTCTCCGCGAAGCCGTTCATCAAAGTCGTGGGCGACGGGGTCGGTGGCGAACGAACGATGTGGTTCTTCGAGCAGCAAAGCCCCTGCGGGAAATTCAAGACCAAGGAGTTGATCGCCGCCTGGGGGGACGATACCTGGCACCTTGCCCATCCCGAGCACCCGTTTGCCTACATCAAGTGCGCGCTGTCTAACCGTGAGCGGCTGGTGGACAAGGTGAAGCAGGACGTTCCGCTCGCCTGCATCAAGCGCCGGGGCAAAATCGCCTTCATCCCGCTCAACGCCACTCTGCATGAACAAGACATGTTCCTGCGCAAACTCTGAGATCCTATGAACGACACCGAACGCGCCAAATTGCTGTCCGCAGCCTTCACCGACGTTGAAATCATCGTCGGCAATCACACCATGCGCCCGCTTTCCCTGGCGACGTATGACGTTCTCCTGAGAACCTGCAATCCGCTGGTGGCGGGCAAGGTCCCGCAGGACGGCACGCCTGAGTTCACCGGCGCGATGATGGGGTTTGTCTACACCCACTGCGCCCCGTGGCGCGAAGTGGTCCGCGCCTCGTTCGACGACCAGGCATTCCGCGAGGAAGCGCTGATCTTTTGCGGCGACCTGTCGCCCGCGGATTTCGCCGTGGCGTTCCGGGCGCTCGAAGCCCAGAGCAAGCAGTTGGAGGCCGCGCAGGCTGAGTCGTTGGGGGGAGGCGGTTCCATAAAAAAGCGACGGCCTGCGACGAGCCGGGCTTCATAGCCGCGCAGGTGTTATCCGTCGCCGCCGAAACCGGCTGGTCAGAGCAGACGATCATGTTCATGCCCATGGCTAAACTCGCACAGTTCCAACACTGCATCATGCGCCGCAACGGCGCGCGAACGGTTTGGAGCAACGACGTCGATGACCCTGACGACAACGGCGGGAGCCGCGATCTCGGGACACGGCTCGCAACCCTGAGGGAGCAATGGCTTGGCTCGGTTGACTCCGACCCTGACGCATGAGCGCACTCACCGTCACCCTTGGGGCCGACATTTCATCGCTGACCCGGGCGATGGCCGGAGCAACCGCAGTCGTTTCCGCCACGGCGAAGCGCATGAGCAAAGTCACCGGACAGGGGTTGTCCGGCCTCGGGAAGGGCGGATCTGCTGCACTCGGTAAGGGCTTTGCCCTCAGCGGCCTCGCGCTCAAGGCCGGGATTGGCGCCGCACTCGCTGGCGGGGCTGCGGCGGTTGGTGCCGGGGTCAAAGCAGTCAGCCAGGCCGCCGACTTCGAGCAGACGAAGGTGGCTTTCACCACGTTGATCGGATCCGCGTCAAAGGCCGAGGAAGTGCTCGGTCGCCTGCGCAAGTTCGCGGACGAGACGCCCTTCGAGTTTCCCGAGATTGCGGACGCCGGCCGTAAGTTGATTGCCTTTGGTGAGGACGCCAACACGATGCCCGACACGCTGCGCCGGATCGGGGACGTGTCGGCCGGCATCCAAGCGCCTATCAATGAGATCGCGGAAATCTACGGCAAGTGCCGCGTGCAGGGCCGCTTGTTCGCGGAGGACGTGAATCAACTAACAGGTCGCGGCATCCCCGTGATTCAAGAGTTGGCCAAGCAGTTTCACATTTCTGAGTCCGGGGTGAAAAAGCTCGTCGAGTCCGGTTCCGTCGGTTTCCCGCAGATCGAGAAGGCATTCAAGGACATGACCGACAAGGGCGGCAAGTTCCACGGCATGATGGACGAGCAGAGCAAAACGACCAAGGGTCTGTTCTCCACCCTCGCGGACGCTGTGAACGGCGTGTTCCGCGAGTTCGGCAATCCACTCAATGATGCCATCCGGCCCCTGGTCGCCGGAGCGATTGATCTCGTCGGCAAGCTCACCCCGCTCGCCGTCGATGCCGGCGTGGCGGTCAAGAATGCCATCAACTTCATGCTTGCCGCATTCCAAAGCGGACTTGTCACCGAACTTGTCAGCACCTCCCTCCAATATGGTTTCGAGGAAGCAATCAACTATCTGATCAACGGTCTTCGCATGTCCGTCACGTACTTCTTTGCCCTGATCGGAAACGGCGGGATGTGGTCTGGCCTGGCGTCCATCCTCATCGGTGTTGCCGAGATGTTTGGCGCTGCGCTGATGAATGCGTTCCGCTATCCGATGGAAATTTTCCAGGCGAGAATGCTTTCTTGGTTCACTCGATTCAAGAACTGGTGGTCGAAAAACGGACCAATAGACGGAGATCACACGACGTACCAGACCGACCCGGATAAGATTCTGGAGATTCTCCACAAGCACAACACCGAGGAGGATCTTCCCGGCGGGTTGCTTGTTGACGCGAAGGAGAGGATAGCCGCCGGTCTCCCAGGGGTGATAGCGGCATCCAAGGCGGCCGCTGCCACGGCCCGTGAGTTCGGGACCGATGACTTCATCGACACGAGCGGCATGAAGGATACGTTCGACAAGGTGATCCAGCAAATCATGGACGCGATGCCGGCGCCAGATGGCTCGAAGAAGCCCGACGATCCGGGTTACACGCCGCCGACCCCGCAGAAGGGCGACGACATGCCGACGAAGCTCGAACCCATCGTGTCGTCGTTGGGCAAGGTTGGTGGCGGCGGCTATTCTCCCGGCGGGGCGCTCGATGCCCAGCGGGAAAACAACCGGCTGACCGGCCGCACGAACGAGTTGCTCACCGATTTGAACAAGGGCGTTGAAAAGCTCGGGGCGAGGCAAAAGGCCGCCTTCGGTTGACGCGGGGAACTGTCACGAGATGGCCAAGCAACTCGCGATTCAAAGAAACACGCTCTATCCGCAACCGGGCGCCACGATCAAGGTCGATAAGGAGGGCAAGTGGACCGCGACCGAGATCTATCACGTTCACCGGTTGGATGCCGTGAAGTTGATGCCGCGCCCCGGCACCGGTCACCCCGAGATCGGGTTCATTTCCGTGGTCGATGCGTCGATTGAGTTTGGGGAGGCCGACATTGCCGTAATTACCTGCCAGTACGCTGGGGTTGAGGACAACGGCGGCGACGAGAAGGCGAACGCCACCTACAGCATGGACATCGCGGTCACCGATGAACACTTGCTGCTGTGCCACCACTACAAGGACATCGTCACCAGGGAGCGCGAAGCCCTCAAGGGCATCATTGCGGGCAAGGACAAGGACGATCAGGGCAACAAGCTCCGCGACAAAATCACCAGCGCCCTCGGCATTGAGGCGCTATCGAAGATCGATCGCGGGCAGGTCAGCTACTACTGCCCCAAAATCACCTGGAAGGAAAAATGGGTGTGCAAGCGGTCCGTCGGCGCTGGCGAACTGAACAAGGTCGGCAAGATCGACACCCCGCTCGGACCGTGCCCCCCGCTCGCCGGGACCCGCAACTGGATCCGCAACGGTTGCACCCAGGAGCAGGAGGGCAAACACGCGTTCACCCTTCAACTCGAATGGCTCGCCAGCAACGAAGAGGGCTGGGATTCCCAAATTTACGCATTCGCATGAAGCTGCCGCCCAAAAAGAAGCCAGGCGACCCGATCCTCGCCGCCGACTGGAACCTGATGCTTGAGGCGATTGCCGCCCGGACCCCGGCACCAGGGCAGGGGTTGAGTCTATCCGCTGCGTCGGGCGGGTTTTCCTATTCGCTGCCCGGCCAGCTTGGCCAGCTTCCCAAGGGCCAGCCGCCGTTCTCTGTCATCGCCATCGAAAAGAGCGAGAGCAGCTATTATCTCGTGACGATGCAGCAGGGCTGGGTGATCGAGCGCAACACACCGAGCGCCAGCCATCCGGCCGTGATCCTGCACATGCCGGAGTATGGCGGCACGGCGCTCGACACGATCCCGCGGCCGCAACTCCACGTCGGTGTGAATGAGATCGTGTGGTGCCGCTACCGGTGCAGTCCAAGCGGCCTTATCAACTACCCGCCCGAGATTGTCATAGCCGCGGCCGACCAGCCGGGTTCTCACTACTACCCAACCAACCCTGACGAATCAGGTACCGACGGTGATTACTACGTCAAACTCTTCCAGCTCGTGATGGATGGGGATTCCCCGGCAATCCAGGTCTATCAGCAAAGCGACATCGAACACTGCGCCGAGTTATGGACAGGCGAGAACGTCGGGTCAGGCGCTCGCGTTTTCCAGAAGCTCGACGAGACGGACGGGAAATACAAGTTCCGAACGATCAAGGCTGCCTCCGGTTCCGTGCTGGACGTGTTCGAGTCAGGAGACGAAGTGATCGTGACGATCATGAGCGGCATCGCTTTTTACCTGCTGGTTCACCGCCAGCTTTACGACACCCGACCTGTCATCGACTCCTATGTGAACGACAGCGGCGGCCACATCATCTCCACTTACAACGATCAGGTGTTTTT
>CAIVSK010000278.1 GCA_903908495.1 Akkermansiaceae bacterium | reverse complement strand
GCAGCGGCCGGAGGGGTGGCAGCGGCGGGGGGCGTGGCAGCGGCCGGAGGCGCGGCGGGCGGTGTGACTTGGATGCTGAATTGAGCTGGGGCGGAAGGTGTCGCGGCCAGCAGCAGGGTGGCCAGCAGCAGCGGCGCGCTGTTCCTTGTGAAATGCAATGTCGTCTTCATAAGATAGAGAAATATTCGTGTTAGTTCCGGTTCACGAGCCGGAGCCGGGTTGGAATCGCTGGGTGCCGGCACCGGGGGCTGGATCGCCTTCGCCTTCGCCGATGCCGGGTTGATTGCCCTTGCCGCGTTCTCCGCGGCGTTTGCCCATTTGTTCGCTCAATCCCTGGCCACCCATTTTGCGGCCTTCTTCGGGGAGTGCTTTTCCCATCAATTCAAACAGGCTCATCCGCTCTAACTGGACCGATGATTCCAAGTTGGTCTGTTGTTTGACGGCGTAGTCCTTGGCACCCTCGCTGGCGCTTTGTTCGGTGAGCAGGCGGAAATTCTGGCGCGCCAATTCCGCCTCCTCCATCCACAACTCGCGGCGCGCCCCTTCCAGCCGCATCACCCAGCCGGCGTAGTAGTGGATGCGCCCGGCCAGTTCGCGCGCTTCACGCCGATAGTCGGGCGGCATCGCGGAAAATGCCGCATCGTTGGCCAGTTTGTCCATCTGGTCCATCGCGGCCACCGCGTCGCCCTGCCGGTAGCGGGTGCGCACCTCGGCGAGGTCGAGCCGCAACTTCACGTCCGGCTCACCGCTGCCGAGGCACTTGCCCGCCTCGCGATACAAGCGGTCTGCTTCCGGCCAGTTTTCCTGGTGTTCGAGGGTCTGGGCCTCGACGATGAAGGCATGGGCCATGTCGCGGGCCAGCCATTGCTGGCCGCGGCCGAAGTGCAGCACCACCACCGGCAAGGGCAGCAGCAACCACAGCAGAATGAAATATTTCCTCATGGTGCCACCTCCGATCGTTTCAGCCGCTGCGGATGGGCTGGCACGCGGGCTTTCCACGCGCTGCCAAACCATTCTAACATAAGTGGCAGCAGGCACAACAGCGCGGCCGACGCCGCCAGCACCGCGATGGCCACCAGGCGGCGGTCGGCCTGCCATTTGGCGGAGCTTGGGTCCTCGGCGTTGAGTTTTTGCAGGGCGTCGCTGGGGATTTGGCGGGTGTTGCCATCGAAGTATTTGCCGCCCAGACGCCGCGCGAGTTGGGTGAGGGTGGCACTGTCCTGGCGCGACAGGTGGCCGTCGATGAATGTGCCGCGGGCGGCCTCTCCGACGCCGACAAACAACACGTCGGCCACGGCCGATGGCATTGGTTTGAGGCCGGCGGGCGACACGCTGTCGCCGTCGGAAATGACTAACAATGTGGTGGATTTGCGCGGCCAGTCCTTCATCATTTCGCCCGTCTGGTTGAGCGATTTGAGCAGGTCGGTCTTGCCCGGCTTGTAGGTGAAATGAAACGGCACCTCCGCCGCAAAATGCACGATGAGTTCGCGGTCCTGGCATTCCCGGGCGAGCATCCGCGCCTCGGTGTAGAAACTCGCGGCACTGAAGCGCACGTTGTCGCCCGGGACCCGGCTGAGCACCGATTTGAGCAACTCGGCCGTCCGCACGGCGCGGGGCTGGTTGCCGCTTTCGCCGGCATCGGTGAGTTGCATGGACGGCGACACATCCAGCAAAATCATCAGGTGGCGGGTGACGGTGGCGTGGCGGTCGCGGTCGCGTGAGAGATGGTTGAACGCGATGAGCGTGAAGAGCGACCACACCACGCCCGCCAGTGCCGCCACCCGCAAGGGCGGCGCGAGCTTCGTCCAGGCGCGCGGCTTGGCTGCCGGCCCGAACGCCAAGCGGCTCAAGCGGGCCACGCGGCGGCCATGCAGCCACTCGCCCACGGCCGCGAGCGCCGCGATGGCGAGCGCGGACCAAGTGGCATAGGTGATGATTTGCTCGTGAGTCATGGCTTTACCAAGGAGTGTAACGCAGGCCTAACAATGATAAGCCTAACAGCACAGCGGTGGCCAGTCCCGCCACCGCCAGCGGCGTGTAGTCATCCACCCAATCCGCGGTGACCTGTTTGAATTTCGCTTTTTGCATGCCGTCGATTTCGTGAAAAATCGCCGTTAATCCGGCGGGGTCGCCAGCGGTGAACACCTTGCCGCCGGTCGTTGCGGCGATGGTGTAGAGGCCGTCGGCACCTGGTTCGGCCATGCCACCGCTGCCGATGAGCACGCTGAAGACACGGATTTTCTGCTCGGCGAGTTCCTGAGCGACGCTGCGGTCGCCACCGTTTTGGAAATCGGCGCTGCCGCCGTCGGTGATGAGCACCACCGCGCGGTCGCCTTCGGGAATGCGCCGCAGTTCCTTGCTGCAGCCGCGCAGCGCGTTGGCGATGAGGGTGCCGCCCATCCACGCGGGCATGTTGTTAGGTCTGACGAAATCGGTGGCGTTGCTGATGGCGCTGAGTTCCTTGGTGGGAGGGATCCAGTGGATGTATTCCGAGCCAAAGATGGTTAGGCCGAATGCATCGCCCTTGCGGAACGAGCAGAATTGTTTGGTGGCGGCCACCGCGGCCTCGAAGCGGCTGCCCTTTGTACCAAATGGCATGCTCATTGAGCCGGACACATCCAGGCACAGGATGATGTTGTTGAGGATGCGTTCGTCCAGCGGCGGGGCGGGGCGGCGCGGACCGGCCAACATCAGCACCGCGATGGCCAGCAACACCGCGGGCAAAGTGCCGGCCAGATTCACCAGCGCGCGCAGCCAGCGGCCGTCACGCTGCTGGCCGTGATCGAAAGGCAGCACCACCGGGTGGCCGCGCCGCACCCATTGCCAAAACCCCCACAGCACCGGCAAAGCGAGCAGCCAGAGCAATTGCGGATGGTGGAAACTCACGCGGCCCCCTCTCCGCTTGCAGTGGCCGGTGCCGCTAGATGATAGGGTTCTAACAGGTTGGTGATTTCCTTGCGGGTGGCGCCGCCGGGGCGATGCAACCAGCGTTCCAAGGCATGCAGCAAGGCACCCGCCTCGGGATGGCGCTTGAGGTGGGCCAGGGCGTCGGCCATCCGCTGGTCGGGCAGGGCGAGTTTTTCGCGCCAGTAGCCGGTCATGAGGCGTTCGAGTTCCGCTTGGCCGGAGGCGGCCAGGTTACCGGCGGCGGCGGCGAGCACCAGTGGTTGCATGCGTTCGGCATACGTCGGTGGCGGCACCACGACCCGTGGCACGCTGAGAGGTTTTCTGGTGCGCCCGAAGTAGATGAAGGCGGCGATGCCTGCGACCCACAGAGCGGCGAGGAATGCGAGCAACATTCGATAGCCGCCGAACCATGGGAACGGCTGTGGCACATAGGCATTGAGCACACCGTCGTGATCCGGCGGCAGGATCGAGCGCACCTGCAATTTCTCTCCGCCAATTTCCGCTGCCAAACTGCCGTCGGGATGCTCCAGATAGTCGGCGAGTTGATAGGTGCCAGGCTCAAACCCGATGTAATGCAAGTTATAGGTGAACTGACCGCCAGCCGCCGGTGTGATCGACTCGACGCGGACAATGAGCGGCGTGCGGTCATCCAACGGGCGCGGTTGGTAGTCGCCGCGCGCCAGCGTCACCGACACGTCGCCTTCGATGCCGATGCTGCGCTCAAGGGTGGCGGCGGGCGCGGCCGGAGTGGCGAAGGCGGGCAGTGGCGTGAGGGCCAGGATAAGGATGGCGATTTTTGTTAGTAAAACAGGTTTCCAGCCTGTGAGGGAAGGCAGCGCGTCCCGCCTGTCAGCCGATGACTCGACAGGCTGGAAGCCCGTCGGCCGAGACAGGCAGGATGCCTGTCCTCCGGTTGATTGGCTAGACCGCACCCACCTGCTCATCCCGTCCTCCTCGTGCTTTTGCGGCTTTTGAGAAAATGGCGAAGGCGCGGGACGATGGGCGCATCGGTGGGCAAGAGCAGATAGTCGACTCCGGCGCGGGCGAGGGTGTGGGTTTCCTCGTTGGAGAAAAACCGGCTGCGGCCGTGGGCGACGAATTCGGTGCCGGTTTCCGCTTCGAGGGCGCGGAAGATGCCGCCGCGGGTGTGGCCGCGTTCGGCCGGGTCTTCCAGGTGCAGCACGGCGCAATCGTGATCGTGCGCCATGAGTTTGATGGCGGGGATGGCATCGGTGTCGTGCAGGTCGCTGATGACGACGAACAAGCAGCGCTGCTCGACGCGCGGGATGAGCTCGCGGATGCGTTTGCCCAGCGTGGTGCCCTCGACGAAGCGATAGTGGCGGAGCTGATGGAGCCACTGCATGATCGCGTTGCGGGCCAGCGACGGGGTGTGGTGCAGATCGCGCTCGCCGACGGTCATGAGGCCGACCGGGTTCATGTGTTCGACGGCGGCCAGCGCCAGGCCGCCGGCCAATTGCACCGCCCACGCGTATTTGCTCAACCGCTGCGAGGAAACACACATCGAGGCGGAGGTGTCAACTAGCAGATAGACAGGCATTTGTTTGGGTGCCTCGTATTCCTTGACGTGATACTTGCCGGTGCGGCCGGTGATGCGCCAGTCGATGAACTTGACGGGGTCGCCGCTTTGATAGAGGCGCGATTGGACATACTCGATGCCGGCGCCGAGGAATGGCGAGCTTTCCTGGCCGTAGCTCAGGGCGTTGGCGAGACGGCGCACGGCAATTTCGAATTGGCGTGCGTCGAGCGGGTCGTGGGTGAGTTGCCCGGTGGCGTGCATGGGGGAATCAGCCGAGTTTCTGCAACAACTCCTCGAGCACTTGCGCGGGTTTTTGGCCCTCGGCAAGTGCTTCGTAGCTCAAGCGCATGCGGTGCAGCACTACGTCCTCGGCCAATTCAAACAAATCTTCCGGCACCACGTAGTCGCGTTCCAGCACGAAGGCGCGGGCCCGCGCAGCCTGCACGATGGCCAGGCCGGCGCGCGGCGAGCAGCCCAGTTCGATGCTCGGATGGGAGCGGGTGAGTCTGACGAACTCGACGGTGTGTTTCATGAACACCTCGCTCACATGCACCTCCTGGACTTTTTCCATCGCGCCGACGAGGTCGCCGATGTGACAAACCGGTTCGCCGCCGATCATATCGAAGGCGGTCTTGGGCATGGCCCCGCCTTCAACCCGCTTGAGGCCCATTTTCAACTGCCGGCGCAACACTTCCTCCTCCTGGCTGGCTGTCGGATAGTTGAGCCGGTGGCAAAGCATGAAGCGGTCGAGCTGGGCCTCGGGCAACTCGAAGGTGCCGGCCTGTTCGATCGGGTTCTGGGTGGCGATGACCAGAAACGGCACGGGCAGCGGATAGCTGGCATTGCCGATGGTGACCTTGCGTTCCTGCATCGCCTCTAACAACGCACTCTGGACTTTCGGCGCGGCGCGGTTGATTTCGTCGGCCAACAGCAGGTTGGTGAACACCGGGCCCTGATGGGTGCGAAACTTGCCGGTGGTCTGGTCGAGCAATTCCGAGCCGATGATGTCCGAGGGCAACATGTCGATGGTGAATTGGACGCGGCTGAATTTCAAATCCACCGCCCTGGCCACGGCGTTGACCAGCAGCGTCTTGGCGGTGCCCGGCACACCTAACAATAATAGGTGGCCGCCGGTCAGCAGCGCGATCATCATGCGTTCGACCACTACGTCCTGGCCGACGACAACTTCGCCGACGCGATCGCGCACGGCTTGGACAAAATGAGTTTTGGCTTCAATCATGAGATGAGGGGAGGGGGATGCAAAAGGGCGGGGCGGCCAGTCGGGTCAGCGGGGTTTGTCAGTTTGTTCGCTTGGCGGCAAATGACCTTGTTGGTACGATTCTAACAATTCCTGTTGACAGGCGGCGTCCGGTTTGCCAGCGGCGCACTCCACCGCCTTGGTTTGGAATTTCACAGCGGCGGGTTGATCGCCGCGCAGGAAGGCGATGCGCGCCAAGGTGGCCAGCGCGCCGGCTTGCACGGCGCCGGTGGCGGCGCTGATGGGAGTGGCGATTTTTTCGGCGGCGGCCAGCAGAGGGGCGGCGGTGCCGGGTTGTTGGGCGAGGTGCGCGGCGACGGCGCTGAGCACGGCCGGGTTGCCCTTGAAGTCCTCGCACAGGAGTTTGGCGAGTTGCAGCGCGTCGCCGCTCTGTTTGCGGGCGAGCAGCAGGTCGAGGTTGAGCAAACCTCCGATGTCGCGGAATTTTTCCGTCAGAGCATCTTGCAGTTCG
Source organism: Akkermansiaceae bacterium (assembly GCA_903908495.1). GTDB lineage: Bacteria > Verrucomicrobiota > Verrucomicrobiia > Verrucomicrobiales > Akkermansiaceae > Luteolibacter. The sequence continues at coordinate 36,567 of CAIVSK010000278.1, read as the reverse complement.
GCGACGCTGGCCTCGGCCTTGTCCCACTCGGCGGCGCGGATTTCGGCAGCGGCCCGCGCGGCCAATGCCTGGGCCTTGGGGCTGGGTGCCGTGGCGGTGATGCCGGGGCGGGCGGGGGCGGGGGTGCTGGGAGCGGTGGACGGTTCGGCGAGGAGGGTTTCCAATTCAGCTTCCTTGATGGCCATGGGATGGCCGATGGAAACGATGCGGCCCTTTTTATTGATGATGAAAGCGCAGGGGATGCCGTTTTGTTCGGCTGCGGCCAGCCAGTTCTGGGCCATGCGCCCGCAGCTACCATCGCTCTTGTCGTCGGTGGCCACTCGGTAAGTCATCTTGCCCGCCATCGCCTGCACAAAGGGTGCCGCCAGCGAGTCGTCCTTTTCAAACACATCCTGACCGATGACCACCAGGCCCTTGTCGGCAAAACGCTCATGGAGGTCATTGACGTGTGGGATGGACGCCTTGCAGGGGCCGCACCAAGTGGCCCAGAATTCGACGATGTAGACCTTGTCGCCCTCGAAATCCGTCACGGCCTCGCCTTGCAGCCAGCGGCCGACCTGCAACTTCGGTGCGGCATCGCCCACCTTCAGGGCTGCCAAACACGAGTGCGCGGCCGTAACGGCCACCAAGGCAACAAGCATCCTGTGAAAAACGGCTTTCATTGGGTCAGATGGTTTGAAATGGGTTGCAGCCACGCCTGCCACGGTACCGGTCCGGCCAGCTGTGCCGCGCGGAGCAAACAGCATCCCGGCACCAGCGACAACAACCAATTCGCGAATCCAACGCCTAAAATGCGAAATCGCGGCTGCGGCCCGGAATTGGTTGTATGCAACAAAATTGAATGAGCCCGCAATTTTCCGGACAGGATGCCCGGTCCACGGGGAGCGCCGGCATCCTGCCGGCTGGGTTTGGCATCGTGCCGAACCCTCTTCGAAGAGCATGACCCTGCGCGCAGCTCGGCGCATTCTCCCGCCATGGCCTGTTATCCGCGGTTTCTATTCCCGGATTTTGGGACGAAACGGGGCCGCCGACTTGCGTCAGCGGCCCCGAGTCAAAACCGGAGAAAAACCAAAAACTCCGGAAAACGAGTGTGTCGGGTTGAAGCGGAGGAGGGGAGTCGCTGATCAGGGGTCCTATCTGGTGGTATCCGCGGTCTGCAATCCCCGCCTTCTATCCGGATCACTCGGCGGTCACCCGCACGAAGAGTTTGGGAGCGGTCAGCAGCGTGGAGGCGAGGGTGACCGGCACGGTTTCCACGCCGTCGTTGGTGGTGATGGTGCCCACGCTCACACCCGTCGAGGCCCAGTCCACCAGATTGGTCGAGTGCCACACCGTGTAGGTCAGGCCCGAGCCTGCGCTGCGGGTGTAGCTGAACGTGCCGGAGGTTTTGGCAAACGGCACTTTAATCGGGTTGACCGAGGCGCCGGTGGTGGGATTGAGGCCGAAGGCGAATTCCTGGAAGTTGCTCATGCCGTCGCCATCCAAATCGGCAGCGGGATCGGTGAGGTTGGCGGTGGGGTACTTCGTGGCAGCCCAGGTGGTGTAGGGAGTGATCACCGCGTCAGTGGTGACGAGAAGTTTGCCGGACCCGGTGATGAGGCTGCTTTCATAGGTGGCACCCGAGCCGATCGGGCCCCATTCGCCCACGGCTTGAGCCACCCCGCCGATGAGAAACGCGCGGACGGTATCCGTGCCACCGGTGTTGAGGTTCAGGCTGGCGCCGGAGGCTGCCAGTTTCACGTCGGCCGTGTCTGCCAGGCATGTGGTGGTGAGCGAAAGGGTGCCTTCATTCACCGTGGTATTGCCGCTGTAGGTGTTAGCGCCGGTTAGGGTGAGCGTGCCCGCTCCCTTCTTGGTCAGGCCGCCGCTCGTCGCGCTGGCACCAATGGCCACCGTGCCTAACGTGGCGCTGCTGCCCTCACCCTGATCGAGGGTCACGGTCGGCGGCAGGGTGTAGTCGGTGCCCGGATTGGTGATGCGAATGGCCGTCATCACTCCGGTGACCGGATCGACCACCGCGCTGGCGGTGGCACCGATGCCGGTGGTGTCGGCACCATTGCGCACGATTCTAACAGCACCTGGGACGAACTGGTTGCTGCCGCCGGTGTTGATCGGGATGCTGGTGACCCCGGAACCGGTGGGGGCCAGCAGCGGGGCATTGACGGTGACGTTCTGGCCGGCGGTGTCGATGGTGGCACCCTCGTAAATGTAAACCGCACCATGAGTGCCGAGGGCGATGAAATCGGTTTGCCCGACCGTGTCGTTGTATGCCAAGGTGCCGCCATGGAAATTGAGGCGGGGGGTGCCGGTGTTGCCCGTCCCCGTCGTCACTTTGCGAGCTTTGAAGACGCCGCCAGACAGGTTATAGCTACCTAACAGGCTGAGCGGGGCCCCGGCGGGTGCGGACACCGCCAATGAGGCGCTGCCATTGATGGTTAGAGTGCCGCCGTCCTGATTGACGGTACCGGTGTTGATGCCGGCGGCGTTGAGTTGGGTCACACCGATTTGGATCGCATTGGCGGTGAGCGAGGCGGAGTCCGACACATTGATCATGCCGTACTGGCCGATGCCTGCGCTGTTTGAGGAGACGATGTTGATGCCGCCGAAACTGGCGGTGGAGGAGCCGTAGAAGTTGGCGTAGTCATTGCAGATATAGGCGTCGGACATATCCAGAAATCCCGTGGTGGTGTAGGCTGCGGTGCCGCCCAGATTGAAGGTGGCCACGCCGCTGTTGTAGCCCACTTGGAGCCAGCCGGCCGTTTGATTGACGGTACCGCCGGTGATGGTGGAGATGCTGAAGGTGCCGTCCTGGGACAGGCGGAAATCGCCGCCCAAGGTCAGGGTGCCAGCCGTCATCGTGAAGCGGGCGGGGGTGTTGCCATTGTTGTTTCTGAAGTTGTTGATGCCCCCGGTGAGCGTCAGTGACGGATTGCTGACCACCGAGTCGTCCATGAGGAATGATCCGTTGGCGGTCGAGTTGCCGGGTTTGAGGACGGCAAAGCTATTGCCAACGCTGGAGAGGACCAGTGTGCCGGCACCCGTGCAGGTCACGGCCGAGGTGGAGACGATTTTCGCGCCGAGGGTATGGGTGCCCGCGCTGGTGGTGATGTTCACATCCGCGCCGGAGTTGTCCAGGGTGAGTTCGTCGCCGGTGGTGGACTTGACCAGGGTGCTGGCCACGTTGTTATTAAACAGGATGCCGCCAGCGGTGGCGGTGCTGGCGTCAATGTCAGTGGTGGCTCCGGCACCGGCGTTTGAGAACACCGCCACCTTGCCTGCCGCCGGTTGGGTGGAACTCCAGTTTGCAGCGTTGAACCACGAGCCGTTGTTAGGCCCGACCCAATTGTAGCTGGGTGGCAGCACCGTGACCGTCACAAAATAGTCCTTGGTGGTGAAATCCGTGGCGGTGACGGTGAAGGTCACCGTCCCGCTGAAGTCCAGATTGAACGGCGAGGCAGGCGAGGCCGAGACCCCGGTGTGCGTGTAGCTGCCCGCAAGCGCGGTCACGGTCGTGCCAAACGGCACACTCTTGGTGATTGTGTTGCCGGAAATGGTGGCGGCACCCAGCGCTCCAAAATTGAAGGTTAGGATATCCTTGGGATAGGTCGGGGTGAAGGCCCTTGCGCCGGACCAGCCCTCGCCATTGGCGTTGGTGCCGTGAATGCGATAGAGAAGCGGCGCGTCGGGGGTCAGGCCGGAGACCGTGGTGGAAAACGCGCCGGTGTTGTGCGGCGCGGCCAGGGTGACGGTGTGGTCCCATCCGCTGGTGGTGGTGCCCATGTCGGTGCTGCCGTAGTAGAACGTCAATGCCGTCGATGCGGGTGCCGTGGTCGAGATCAGGGTTCCGTTGAGGGTGGCGGTGGTGCCGCCGATAGCGGATGCGCCCAGCGCCTCGACGGTCACGTCGAGAACCGGCACGGCACTGATGCCGGCGGTGAAATTGCTGGTCACGTCGGCGGCGGTCAAGGCGGCGGAGTGGACCCTCAGCGCGGCGATCGAGCCGTTCAGGCTGAACGAGCTTTGTGGGGGCGTGGGACTGAAGATGCCGCTGAAAAGCATCGGATAATACGTGGCCGTCGAGATGTTGAGGGTTTTGGCGGCGCTGTTGGTCAGCACGTTGTCGAGATAGATTTTCTCGGTGGCACCATCAAAGGTCAGCACCACATGATGCCAGAGCGAGTCGTTGGTCGGCATGGTGCCCCAATTCAAGTCCTTGCCGTTGTTGTGAAGGGCCACCGGATCTCCGGCGCACAGTTTTCCGGCATCGGCACCGCTGGGTGTATTCTCGGTCCATGCGAACACCCCGCGCTGGTCGGTCCCGGTGTTGTTCTTCCACAACCAGACCTCAATCGAGTACGGGCTGTTGCCCTGCAGTTGCGGCGGGGTCGGAAACGAGGCCACCAACATGCGCGAGCCGGGTGCCTCCGGTGCCGTGACGCCTCCGTTGGCCGTCATCCGCGGCGGGGTTTGGTAGGCGCTGCCCATCGTTGCGGCATAAGGTGACAGGGTGACCTTGGTGAAGCTGCCGCCCGCGGTGCCGTAATTGGTCCAACTGGTGACCCCGGTTTCGGCGCCGCTGACCTCCGTGGTGATGCCGCGGGTGTAATTCAGATCGACCAACATCTGGCCGGCGACCTTGATCGGTGATGCCGCCGGGGCGACGCTGGCTGCGCCCAACCAAAGCAAGGGCCCGGCAAGTGCCAACGCCCTCCGGGTTAACTCGAGGAAATGAGGGGTTTGGGTATTCATCGGTGTTTTTCGGTATCAGGTTGCTGTTGTTATGACACTTTGGCGGGGATCCGCGTGGTGGATTGCCCCCAATCCCGGACTCCCGGGCCAAAACTATCAATGACCTATCAGGAAAGCAGGGGTCATTCACATGGGCAATGCTCAATACGCGAATTCGATGTCTTTTTTGCGAAAATCACAACTCGGCGTTCATTTTCTATCCAATATCCGACCTCCCCGGGGTCATGAGCACCGCACGCAGAACGGGGCCACCGACTTGCGTCAGTGGCCCCGCCAGTCCGGAGAAAAACCAATAACTCCGGAAATCTTTTGTGTGTCGGTGCGGAGGGGGGGGGCGTGGCCGGAGGAGTATCGTGTCTAGCCCTCTATCTCCGGTCCGCCATCCATTTTCTATTCCGCATCATTGGGCGGTGACCCGCACGAACAGCTTCGGTTCGGTTAGCAGAGCGGCGTCCAGCGTGACTGGGACCGTCTCCACACCATCAAGGGTGGTGACCGTGCCTTCGCTTGCGCCGGTGGAGACCCAATCCAGAAGGTTCGTCGAGTGCCACACTGTGTAGGTTAGGCCGGTGTTGGCCGTCCGGGTGTAGCTGAAGGTGCCGAGGCTCTTGTTGAGCGGCACATTGATCGGATCGGCCGACGTGCCGAGGGTCGGGTTGAGGCCGAAGGCGTATTCCCGGAAGTTGCTCATGCCGTCGCCATCCAAATCGGCTGCCGGGTCGGTGAGGTTGGCGCCGGGATATTTGGTCGATGCCCAGGTGGCGTAGTCGAGCGTTGCGGTGCCCAGGGTGATGCCGAACTTGGTGGCCAGGCTGGTTTGGAGCGTTTCGCGGGTGCTGTCATCCAGCGCCTTGCGGTAAACATACACGTCGCCGATGTTGCCGCTGAAGGTGGACCAGCCGTCGTACCCGTTGCGTCCCACGTCGATCGTGTTGGACCATGACAATTTGAGGGACGTGTAGTCAACGCCGCTGGCAAAGCTCCACTTCGGCACGCCGTTGGCGAACAGCGCGAGCTGGCCGCCGGCTTGCACCACCAGGCTGAGGATGGTCTTCTGGCCTTCCGGGATCATGTAGCCGGTGTTATGCTGGCCGTAGCCGCGGGTGCAGACGATGACTTCACCCGTGAGGTGGTTGATCGCGAGGAACAGTTCTTGATAGAAGATGTCCACGATTTCGCCGCGCGGTTCGGTGTCTCCCGACTTGTGGATCGGCTTCACCACCGCCACGATCGTCACGCCATCGGTGACGATATCGCTGGCGTAGGCTCCGATTTTAAATCCGTCACCCCGGTCATGAATAATCGGTGAGGCACTGCCATTGTAGGCCGCGCGGGCGTTCTTTTCCCACTTGACGCCATCGATGGTTTCCACCGTGGGGCCGAGCAAGGGCAGTTCGTTGTTATAAGTTTGGAAGGCGGCAAAACCTTCCCAGCTCACAATGCGTGCGCCGTCGTCGATGGCAGCCAGATCATCGGTGTTGAGGGTGAACAGGACCGCCCAGTTCGGGTTGGCTGTCAGCGCGATGTCCGGCACGCTCACCGCGGAGCTCGCCACCGTGAACGTCGCGTCGGCAGGAGTGAAGTAGTGCAATTCGCTGGCGGTGACATACCATGTGCCGGGTGGCAGAATGATCGAGTAGCTGCCGGCGGCGTCCACCGTGTTGGTGGTGAATGTCGGGCTGACCGACGCGTTGGCGCTGGTCTTGAAGTACACCTTCGCTCCCATGACGCCCGCGGCTCCGTCGGTCACCAGGCCGGTGACCGTCTGCTTTGGCAGTTCAGCGAAACTAACCACAATCGTGTGGTCGGACGCCACGCCCGTAAAGGTATAGCTGGCGGCGGTGACTGCGGCGGAGTCGCTGAGATCGTCGACGAGCACGTCGGAAACCTGGTAGCCCAGATTCGGGGTGAAGGTGTAGGTCTGAGTGCCGCCCGCAGCCACATACACCACTCCGGTGGGGCTGATGGTGCCGCCGCTGCCGGAAACCGACCCGGTGATCTTGGGCAGGCCCGCGCCGATCTCGCCATAGTTGACGCCCAGGGCATAGTCAGCGCTGACTTGGCTGGCGCTTCTGGCTTCGTCATACACGCGGATGGACCCCATGTACCCCCGGTAGCTATTCCAGCCGTCGGCATTATTGGTGCTGTGGGCGGTGCCGTCGAAGCCGTAGCGCATCATGCCGATGGAGATCGAGCCGCCGGCTTCAGTGGCGAAGGTGTGGGCAATGCCGGTCTTGTCCGGCGCGCCGTTGACGTAGAGGTTGAGCAACGCGCCGTCGTAGCTGGCGACCAGATGCACCCAATTGCCTGAGCGCACCGCATTGCTTGCGTTCCAGCCTTCGATGTAGGGCGGCGACCAGATCGAACGGTTGTACAGCGAGTTGCAGAATGAAAAGTTGCTGTTGTCGGGTCCACCCTGGCGACTCAGATCGATGAGCGTCATGGCGTCGCCACCGGCATTGGTGGGTTGGAAGCACCAAGCCTCGATGGTTTTGGGGTTGGCACCGCCCAGCGATGCCGGGCACAGCGGGCCACCAAGGATGGTGGCTGCTGCGGTGAAGTCGACGGCCTTGTAGCTCAGGCCGTCGCCCGCATTGACCTTGGTGGTCAGCGAAGGGGTGGTGGCCCAAGTCGCGCAGGCAAAATAGTCGGAAGCGGGGCCCGAGGGCAGGATGCTGCCGTCGGCGATGGGCCACTTCTTGCTGGGAGCATCGTAGTCGGCGGGTTTCAGTTCGAGTACCAGGCCTGCATTGGCGCGGGGTCCGCTGCCGAATGCCAAGGCAAGGGCGGCGAGTGCCAGGGATTTGCGGAATGCGGTGCGATGCCTGGGCGGCGGTGCATTGCAGGCGGAGGTGATGGATTTTAAGGACTGGCTGTTCATGGGAACGATTGCTGGCTTGCTGGCGGGTTGGTGGGTGGGTGGTAGACTTGCCCCGGTTCCGGTTCACCGGTATCAAGGCGGTGTTACACTGGCGAGGAGAGCAGGAAACCCGTCCCTCAGGCAATGGTCATTAAGCGAATCTAATGGCTAATTTGCGAACGTGGGATGTTCGGCGGCGGTCGGCTGCCGGGGCTGGAATCGAGCCATCCTGCCCAATAATGTGTGTGTGGCATGCCTCCTCTACGCAATGCGGGGCCGCCGACTTTCATCGGCGGCCCCGCGGGGTCCGGAGAGAATCCTTCACTCCGGAAGTCACATGGTTCAGTTCATGGGTGGATTTTGCTAATTCGAGGATGATGGATCGCTGCGGGGCATGGTCTAACCTCTAACCTCTAACCTTTAACCTCTAACCTTTAACCTCTAACCTTTATCCACGATCCACGATCCACGATCCACATAACTGATTCATTCCGCCTTAACCCGCACGAACAGGGTGTTGCCTGCCGGAGGACTGGTTAGCGTCACTTGCACTGTTACCACCCCGGCGCTGTTGGGGGCACCCACGGATTCGCTCACGGCGGCCGGTCCGGCCCACGTTTGCAGATCCGGGCTGGTCCACACCGTATAGCTCAGGCCGCTGGCCGCATAGCGGGTGTAGCTGAACTTGTGAGTAGTCTTGTCGAATGGCACGCTGATCGGATTGACCGAGGAGCCCGTGGTCGGATCGAGGCCGAAGGCGAATTCCTGGAAATTGCTCTGGCCGTCGTGGTCCAAGTCGGCTGCGGGGTTGCTCAGGTCGTGGCCCGGATAGTTCGCTGCCCAGGTGGCGTACGGGTTGGCAGCCACCGTCACCATCCCTGGGCCGGTGATGTGCGAGTTCTCAATCGGCGCGCCAGAACCAACGCTACCATAGGTTCCGAGCGGCATGACGCTGGTGCCGATCTTCAGGCCGGTAACGCCCTGGGTGCCGGTGTAGCTGAGTTCAAGGGTGGCCGCAGCATCGATTTCCACCGTCGTGGGTGCCAGCGAGGCGAGCGTGGCACAGGCGAGCGTGCCAACCTGCACCTTGGTTGCGCCGGTATAGGTGGCCGCCCGCAGCAGGGTCAGGTTGCCCTCGCCCAGCTTGGTCAAGCCACCGTCGGTGGCCGAGGCGGCCGGATCATGTTCGAGGGCCTGGTCAATGCTGCAGGAGAACGACGCGGTGTCGATCATGGCGCCGTTGGTGCCGACATAGCCGTGGGTCATGTTGCCCAGCAGGTGGTTGGTACCTTCGCTGACGACCGAGCTATCCGTGCTGTCGTTTTGGGTTGCCTGCAGCACGCCGCCGTTGAACCTGAACAGCACGGTGCCGGTGGGAGGTTGGACGGTGATGCCGGACCCTTCATTAATTCCATAGACATTACAGGTGATCAGGGTGCCGCCGTTGAGGTCATATTCGGCGTTGCTGACCGTGCCATCCCAAAGGCCCATCATGATTCCGGGGCCGCTGTTGTTGTACCAGGCTGTGGCCGTCTGTGGGGCCTTGACGGTGCCGCCATTCTGCACCACTTTGCCGGTGCCTCCTGCGCCCCAGCCGATGCACATCGAGGCGGTGCCCGACCAGTCGAACGTGGCGGAGTCGTTGATGATCAGAGTGCCGGTTGACGCGTCATTGCCGATGGCGAGGTATTGTCCCGAGACATCGGTCCACGAGCCCGAGCCGCTCAGCACGACGCTGGCACCATTGATTTGGGTCGGCAACCAACCGCCACCGCTGGAGGTCACCGCGCCGCTGAAGCTCACCTGTCCGCCACCACTGACCATCAGGCCGCCGGGAGCATTGACATTGGCGCTGATGGAATGCGATCCGGCGTCCACCGCCACGGTCTTGAGGGTCAGATTGTTGGCTGGATTGTTAGCAGCGATGGTTTGGTTGGCGACCGTGTTGGTGAATTCGACGCCGCCGATGGTCACCGGCATGTCGAGTTGGACGGTGGCTCCGGCGCCGGCATCCGAGAACTCCGCCACTTTGCCGGAGACCGGCACGTTGCTGCTCCAGTTGGCCGGATCGCTCCAGATGCCATTGTCGGGGCCTGCCCAGTCGTAGGTCGGGGCACCCGCGAGTTTTGCCACTTGACTCGCGCTGAGGGCCTGGTCGAAGATCTGGAGTTTTGAGATTGCGCCGTTGAAGCGCCAATAATTGTCGTTGCCCCAGGTGTTGTTATCCGTCCTGCTGCCAACAATCATGAGGTGGGATGCGCCGATATTGAGGCTGCGGGAATTGTTGGAGTCTAGAACGCCATCCACGTACAGTTTTTCGCGAGTCCCATCAAAGGTGATGGTCACATTATGCCATGCGCTGGCGCTTGGCACCGCGTTGAAGCCACTGTCATTGGCGTAATGCATGTAGGCCCAATTGTTTTTGTAAAAGAATGCCGCGGACCCGCCAACGCCATCCTGGGTGCCGGACCAGCTCATATAGGCACTATCGTTGCCTCCCATATCTGGCCGATAGAGGTCAGTGGAGATGGTCCAGTCGGAATTACCGGTGATTTCGCCCGGTGCAGGGATGGCCGACGCCATGGTCCGTCTTCCGGCATCGTCCTGAGAGGGCTGGATGAACTCAACCGCTTGTTTGCCGGTGCCGGCATAATTGGCCACCACATTGGGACCGGTACCGCCCGGATGTTTGTCGAAGGTTCCGCCGAGGGTGCCGGTGTTTGGCCACGCCGCCAGATCGGTGCCTTCCGTCAGGGTGGATGCATCCAGCACCACCAGCGGATCCAGGCCTGAGCTGCTGGCGAGGGTGAAATTCAGGCCGGTGAGCGAGACTCCGCCGGTCATGGTCGCCGGCAGCGCGGCAGAGGTGACAAAGCCACCCTTCGAGGCGGTCAACGTATATGCGCCATCGGCCGGGGCAATGATGCTATACTGGCCGGCGGCGTTGGTATGCACGCTGCTGCCATCGCTGAGCGCCACTCTGGCGGAATAAATCGGGCCGGAAGAACCGCTCACCGTGCCGGAGAAGGTCGGCAGCGAGGTCCAACTCGCGGCGATGGTATGGTCGGCCGTCACGTCGCTGAACGTGTAGCTGCTCACCGCGCCTTGTGAGACGTTGTCCACCAGCACGTCGTTGAGGATGGAGCCGTAATTGGTGGTGATGGTGAATGTCTGATTGGTGTTTTGCGGCACCGCCACGGCGGCGGACGGACTGATCGAACCACCCGGCCCGGCAGTGGCGGTGACGGTGTACATCGCCGCCGTGCCAAACTTCGCGATCATCGCGGTTTCCAAATTGCCGCGCTTGGTGGAGTCAATCGCCACTTTGTAGAGGTAAACGTCGCCGATGTTGCCATTGAAGGCGGACCAGCCGTCCGGATCGTTGCGGCCGACGTCAACGTACTTTTTGAAGCTTTCACTGCCCGTGGGAACCATTTGGCTGCTGAAATCGCCATCTGCGCCACCCGTCATCTTCGAAACGCCGTTGGCGAAGACCTCATACGAGCCGTTGGGCTGCACCACCAGGCTCAGGATCGTGATCTGCCCGTTAGGAATGGCGGGGCCAAAGTCAACCCAGTGGTTTCTGCACACCATGATGCGGCCGTCGGCGTGGCTGATCGCCAGGGCAAGCCGATCGTACATGATGTCCACGATCTCGCCGCGGGGTTCGCCGCCCGGATTGCAATACACCGGTCGCACCGCCGCCACAATGGTCACGCCGTTGCAGGCGATGGAGGAGTAGGGGCCGCCGACCCGCCAGCAGTCCTGGGAGGTCATGCGGTTGTTCCATTCCCACTTTTCACCGTTGATGATCATGGTGGTGGGTGACCCGTTGCGCGACAGCGAACTGCCCACCGGATCTGCGATCGGCCAATTCCCGGTGGCCGGACACTCGCTGCTGAGCACCGAGAAAATGAGGTCCGGATCCTGGGCTGACGCCCGGTTCAACCCGCTTGCCATCAGCACTGCCGCAGCGAGCGCGGCGGATTTGGCGGCGAGGTGGAGGGGTCGGAATTGCTTGCTGTGACGATTCGATGCGGCTTGGGCTGCGTTGCCGACGGGCCAACGTGAGTGCCCCGTTGGGGGCGGTTGAATGGGGGTCTGTTTCATGTGTTAGGACTGCGGGAGTGCAGGGGTTATCGATTCATTCATTGGCGATGGGAGAGGGAATGTTGTTGCGACAGGGTGCTTCAAGGGGTGGGGCGGGCCCGAATCGGAACGGCTTCCGTGATTCTGGCACCCATGCTCGAATCCGTTATAAAGAAACCAGAAAGCGCTTCCTCGGGCAATGTTTATTTGGCGAATAAAATGTCTTTTAAGCGAAATTTCACGGAAAGAGCAGGAGGCTGCCGACTTGCGTCGGATGCCCCGCTGGAACCGGAGGTAATACCCAATTGCATGATGATTAGATCAGAATTCCGCGTCATCGAGCAATGACGGATTCGCGAAATCGCTGTCTGATTTGCGAAACTGATTGGAGCGCGGCGGTTTGCTGCGGCAAGCAATCTCAGTCCTGCGCGGCCCCTGCGCGAGCCAAAGTGCGAAATCTTGAAACGTAGCCTTGACGCCGAGGGGGTGGATTGGTTAGCCCTGCCCTTGTCTTACCATGAAAACCAAAAAACTTGCCGCATGCCTGCTTCCTTCCTTCGCCATTTTGTGCATGTCCGGCCCGGCGCGAGCCGCCAATGGCACCTGGAGCATCAACGGGTCTGGTAACTGGAGCGACACCAGCAAGTGGACCAGCGCCACGGTGGCGTCCGGTCCCTCGGCCATTGCGGACTTCAGCAGCGTCAACATCACTCCGGACGTGACCGTGACGATGGACGCGGCCTACACGATCGGCACGCTCAAGGTGCAGGATGCCACGACGGTTTCGAACAGCTGGATTTTTGCGGGCAGCAACGCGCTGACCCTGGATAACGGTGCGAGCGCGCCGGTTCTGAATGTGTTGACGGGCACCGGACACACGATTTCAGCGCCCTTGGCAGGCACCAACGGTTTCAGCAAAACGGGGGCCGGCACGGTGATTCTGTCCGGCACCAACACGATCAGCGGGGCGGTCACCCTCCCGGACGTTGCCAGCACCAACAGCGCCGGCGTGCAGTTCAGCTCCGCGGCGGCGCTCGGCGGCCTCACCAGCATCACGGTGGTGGGCACCGGCACCAGCGGGCAGTTTTGTCGTTTCCAAGGTAGCGGAATCACCGTGCCGGCCACGGTTTCCTTCAATCTGACCGGACAGGGAGGAAACTCAGCCCCCCTTGGCACGCTCGTCGGTGCCGGCACTGGCGTGAATACCATTCAGGGACCCATCACCGTGAATACCGGTGCCGTGCGCATCGCCAACAGCGGTGCATCCCGCCTTGATATCACCGGTGCCATCAGCGGTGGTGCCAATTTGGTCACTTTCCGATATTGCGACAACGAGGGCGTCCATCTGACTAACACGTCCAACTCGTGGAGCGGCGGCACCAGCCATTCCCAAGGCACCCTGTGGGCCGAGCCCGGCACCTTGCCGGCTGCTAGCAACCTGTTGCTCACCGCTTCCGCTGACGGCCTGTTCCAATCGTCCGGCTCCTTCACCCGCTCCGTCGGCAGCGGCGCCGGCCAGATCCAGTGGCAGTATGTGCAGAGTGGCTCCCGCATCAGCGGCCTCGGTGCCCGCGGCGGAAATTTGGCCGTCAACCTTGGCGGCGCCGGGGCGGATTTGCAATTCATGGCCTACGCGGCACCCACCGGTACCACCGCCCTCAGCTCGAACACGGTGACTGCCATCACCACCACCGGCCTGACGGTTGGCATGACCATCACCGGCACCGGCATTCCCGCCAACAGCACCATCACGGCCATCGGCACCAACCAGATCACTCTGAGCGCAGTAGCCACCGCCGCTGGCACCGTCACGCTGACGTGCTCGCAGTCCAACGTCGCGCAAATCAACTGCAACAGCTTGTGGCTCAATGGCGCCCAGGCCGATAGCAAGCTCATTTTGGCAAACCCGCTTGACCTCAACGGCGCATCCCGCACGATCCAGGTGAGCGCCAACACCGCCGAACTCAGCGGCGGACTCAAGGCGTCCGCCACGCTCACCAAAACCGGCAGCGGATACCTTCTCGTGTCCGGTCCCACGATTCTAACCGGAGCTCTGACCGTCGCCACCAATACCGGCACCACCGAACTTTCGGGCGGCATCCAAGGCACCGCCGTCGTCACCAAAACCGGTTCCGCCAGCCTGATTCTCTCCGGCCCGAGCACTTGGACCACCGGCAACCTGACGTCCGGAGCGACCGCCTCCAACAATTACGGCAGCATCCGCGTCACCCATGCCGAGGCGCTCGGTGCTCCAGCCACGGTGCGCACCGTTCAGATGCGCGGCTTGAACCAGGGCACTTCGATTCTCGAACTGGCCAACAACATCACCATCGACGCTAACAAGACGCTCAACATCTCCGGCAAGGCCTTCTACGCCTCCGGCAGTGCCACGATCGGCAACCAGGTTTCCCTGCGCAATGTGTCCGGCAACAACACTTGGGCCGGCAATGTGGTCATCGCCGAAACCGGCGGTGCTTACGGCATGGAATCGGTGGCGGGCACCCTGACGATCGGCGCGAGTTCCACCACCACATCGACCCTCCGCAACACAGCTGCCGCATCCAGTATTCGCCCGATGTCGTTCTTTGGAGCCGGAGATTTTGTCCTCAACAGCAAGGTTGCGACGAACGGCACCTATCAGACCACCATCATCCACTGTGGCAGCGGTCTGCTCTCGCTAACCCGCGGTGACAACGACTTCGACCAAGCTCCAATCCTCAATTCCGGCAGCACCCAGGTCGTCAAGCTCGTCAACAGCGGCACCGCCAGTTCGCTTGGCACCGCCGCATCGATCACTCTCGGCGGCACCCTCCGCTATGTCGGCACCGGTGACTCGTCCAACCGCAGCGTCAGCCTGCTGCCCAAAGGCGGTACGATCGACGCCAGCGGCAGCGGCCCGCTCAATCTGACATCCACCAGTTTGACCCACAACGCCGGCTCCACCAGCCAGAACTGCGCGCCCTGCGCCATCGGTGCGAGCACGCTCACTCTCGATAACTCGTCCAGCCTCGCCGTCGGCCAAACCGTGACCGGAGCGGCGCTTGCCGCAGGCACCACGATCAGCGCGATCGACGTCGCCAACCGCACGATCACCCTCAACACGCCAACCACCGCAGCATCCACCAATGCATTCGTCCCCACCCTCGGAGCAACTGCGGATATCAACCGCACCCTCACGCTGACCGGGACCAATGCCGATAGTAATACCTTGGCCGCCACCCTGACCGACGTGACCGGCGGATTGGGCAAGCTCGCGCTGACCAAGAACGGCACTGGCAAATGGATCCTGCCCGCCGTCAACACCTATACCGGCGCGACCACCGTCAACGGCGGCACCCTGTCGGTCACCGGTTCGCTGGCAGGGGCTGTGACCGTGAACACCGGCGCCACACTTGCGCTGGGCGGTTCAGTCGGCAATGTCACCGTCACTGGCGGCACGCTCGCCGGCAACGGCACGGTCAATGGCAACCTCAACCTCTCCGGCACCCTCGCTCCGGATCCCACCCTGTCACCGGCACTCAACGTCACCGGCACTCTCAATATCACCGGTCCCGTCTTCATCGCTCCCGCCAGCGGCATGACACCGGGCACCTATCCGATCCTGACCTTCGCCGCACTCACCGGTAGCACCAGCGGCTTCACCTCGGGATATCGGACGTCGTCGTTCGCTTCGGACTTCACATCAGCCAGCATCACTTTCGGGCCGGGCATCCCGCTCATCTGGACCGGCTCGGTCAACGGCACGTGGGACCTGAATACGAGCGCAAACTGGCTGGACCTGGGGTACTCCGCGCAAACGTTCCGCTGGCTCGATGCGGTGACCTTCGATTCGAACGGCTCGGCCCAGCCGAACGTGAATCTCATCGGCGAATTGCGCAGCGACACGGTCACCGTCAACGCATCCACGGTGGATTACACGTTGGGCGGCAGCGGCACCATCAGTCAGGGCCGTCTGACGAAATCCGGCAGCTCGATGCTGACGGTCACCACGTCCAACAGTTATGCGGGTGGCAGCACGCTTTCCGGCGGCCGGGTCCGCGTCGGCTCCGCCACCGCGCTCGGCTCCGGGCCTATCACTCTGGCGGGTTCGGGGCTGTCCTCGGACTCCGCCACCGCGCGCAGTCTCGCCAACGGTCTGACGATTTCCGCCAACACGATCTTCGGGGATGCGACGGACAGTGGCGCGCTCAGCGTGGCGGGCAATGTCACGCTCAGCGGCACCAGTCCGGTGCTGACCACCGTCTCGCAGCTCACTCTCAACGGCGTGATCGACGGTTCGGGCTTGGGATTCACCAAGGCGGGCAGCAACACCCTGGTCCTCGGCGGATCCAACAGTTATGACGGAGCGACTGTGATTACCAGCGGGACCGTCTATCTCGGCAATGCCTCTGCGCTCGGTAGCAACGCGTCTGGAACCACCGTGCAATCCGGCGCGCAGGTCAACTTTGGCAACCTGACCAACGGATCGACCGTCGATGAGCCGTTTGACATCGCCGGCGACGGTGGCGCAGCCGGCGTGCTGCACGTCGGCTCCGGCAAGGCGATCACCCTGAGCAATGCCATCACTCTCAGCGCCGCCTCCACGATCAAGACGGACGGTGGCGCGGGCTTCACCTTCAGCAACACCGTCACCGGCACCGACACCGACCTGACTTTCGCCATGGACGGCAGCGTCGTCACCACCGTGAGCGGCAACCTGTCGCTGGGCGCAGGCAACCTCATCAAGAACAGCACCTCGCGCTTGATCCTCAACGGCACCGACAGTTATGCTTCCACCTTCATCAACGGCGGCACCCTGCAGATCGGCACCCAAACCCTCACCGGCAATCTGGGAAGCGGAGCGGTCACCGATAACGGCGTACTGCTGCTCGACCGCAGCGACGCGGCTTATACCGTCGCCAATGATATCAGCGGCTCCGGCAGCATCACCATCGGCCAGGTGACCGGCGGTTCGGTTGGCGCGGTCGCCACCCTGACGGGCAATAATTCCTTCGCCGGCGGCATCACCATCAACTCCGGCGGCTTGAAAATCCACAACGTAGGTGCGCTGGGAACCGGCGCCAAGACGATCAATCTGACCAACGGCACCGCCGGCCGGCCGCAGCTCTATCTGGACGGGTCCGCCGGCGATCTCACGCTGCCGGCCACGATCAGCTTCATCACCAGCAGCGCCAACTTCACCGAGCCGGCCATCGGCAATGTCGCCGGAGACAACGTCATCAACGGCAACTTCACCCTCGCCGCCGGCGGTGGCAGCACCGCGATCTCCGTCGTCGGCGGCAGCCTCACGCTCAACGGGAATATTGCCGCGAATACCAGCCTCCGCTTTCTTTTGCTCGGCGGGCTCAGCGGTGCCAATGGCACGATCAACGGCGTGATTTCCGATGGCACCAATCCGATGGGTGTCACCCTGTCCGGTGCCAATGTATGGACTCTCACGGGTAACAACAGTTATACCGAAGCCACCGCGGTGACCACCGGCGGCACACTGGTCGTCAATGGCAACCAGAGCGCTGCGACCGGGGCGGTCAACCTGTCATCCGGCGCTACCCTAACTGGCGTCGGCACGCTCGGCGGCGCGGTCAACAACAATGGCACCGTCGCGCCGGGCAATGGCATCGGCACCCTCACCACCGGAGCGTTCACGTTCGGTTCCACCGGCTCGCTGGTTTGTCAGATCAACTCGGCGACCCTTGCTGCGGACGTGCTATCCATCAACGGCAACCTCAACATCGACGCGGCGTCCACGCTCATGGTATCTGATATCGGCGCGGGTACGCCCGCCAGTGGCAGCAAGTTCGTCCTGATCTCTTATACCGGAGCATGGAACGGCGTCACCTTTGCCGGGTTGGGCGACGGCACTACCGTCACCTTGGGTGCCAACCAGTACCTCATCAAGTATAACGAAACCATCAGCGGCACCAACAAGGCTGTCACCCTCACCGTCGTGGGTGGATTCAGCTCCTGGGCTGCCACCAACGCGCCCGGCCAGCTCATGAATCAGGACCATGACAACGACGGCGTCGCCAATGGTATCGAATACTTCATGGGACTGACCGGCTCTGGATTCACTGCCAACCCGGGCGTAGTTAATGGCAAGGTCTCGTGGCCGAAGGGCGCACAGTATAGCGGAGTTTACGGCAGCGATTATGTGGTGCAGACGTCGACCACGGACATGTCTCCGGCCTCGTGGTCGGATGTCGCCGCGGGCGATTCCCATCTCAGCGACGGCAAGCCGCTGGAATACACTCTTCCCCAGGGCGACGTGAAGATCTTCGTGCGCCTCAAGGTTACGGGGCCATAACTCGAAACAAGCGCTGTTCATTGGCAGCGACGCCGCCACAGCGCTGCATTGTAGCGGCGGTCTGTGACCGTCGCTAGTCCATGCGACTGCATATGGCAGAAGCGCATCTCATTGGCAGCGACGCTCACAGAACGCCGCTACAGACCGCTTCGCCACCGAGTTGCCGCAGCGCCCAGGCGGCGTGTTCGGCGATGAGGGGGGCGGGGTCGGCCGCGGCACGGCGCAGGGCTGGCAGATCGTCGGCATCGCCGGTGTTGCCGAGGGCCACGCAGACGTTGCGCAAGAAGCGCGGCCGCTTGAGCCGGAGGATGGGCGAGCGGGCGAAAAGCCGGCGGAACCCAGCGTCGTCGAGATCGAGAAAATCGCGCAGGCGGTGGGAAAAAATCTCGCCACGCGCATGGAACGTCAGGTCGCGGGACTGCTGCGCGAAGCGGTTCCACGGGCAGGCATCGAGGCAATCGTCGCAGCCGTAGATGCGGTCGCCCATGGCGCGGCGGAATTCCTCGGGGATGGGGCCCTTGTGCTCGATGGTTAGATAGGCGAGGCAGCGGCGGGCATCGACGCGGTGGGGCGCGGTGATCGCCCGGGTGGGGCAGGCGGTGATGCAGCGGGTGCAAGTGCCGCAGTGGTCGCCGGAGGGCGGGTCGGGTGGCAGTTCGAGGGTGGTGAGGATTTCCGCCAGGAAAAACCAGGTGCCGAGCCGGCGGTGGATTTGGAGGGTGGATTTGCCGTTCCAGCCGAGGCCGGAGGTGCTGGCGAAGTCGCGCTCGAGCACCGGGCCGGTGTCTACATAACTCCGCTGGTGGCCGCCAAGCGCCCGCAGCCCGGCGTCGAACTCAGCGAGTTTTTGCTCGATGAGGTCGTGATAGTCGTCGTTCCAGGCGTAGCGGGCGATGCGGTAGCCGCCGTCGGTGTGGGCCGGGAACGGGCTGGCACCCGGGTAGTAATTGAGGGCGAGGCAGATGACTGATTGGCAGCCGGGGAGGACTTCGCGCGGATCGCAGCGGCGTTCCGGGCTGCGTTCCAGCCAGGCCATGTCGCCATGGCAGCCATCGGCGAGCCACTGGCGGAAGGTGTCGGCGTGGGCGGCTGGGGCGGCGCGGGCGATGCGGCACTCGTCGAATCCGAGTGCGGCGGCCAGGGCTTTCACGGTTCCTGGCATGGGGCGTGGGGGTGGCCGGCGAAGAAGTAGCGGGCGCTTTCGAGGATGCCGGTGGCAATTTCGCGGCTGCTGAGGCCGGCGGTTTCGACGGTGAGATGGGCGCTTTGGCGGTACCACGGCTCGCGTTCGGCCAGCAGGGTGGCGATGCGGGCGGCCGGATCGTCGGCGTGCAAGAGCGGGCGCTCCTGGCTATTGCGGGTGCGGCTGAGGATCACGGCCGGCGGCGCGCACAGCCACACGACGTAGCCGAGGCGCTGCAAGGTGGCACGGTTTTGCGAGCGGACCACCACGCCGCCGCCGGTGGCAATGATCCGGGTTTTTTCTGCCGCAGCGGCCAGTTCCTCGAGCAAGCCGCTCTCCATGTCGCGAAAGACCAACTCGCCATCCTCCTCGAAAATCCGGTTGATCGGTTTGGCGGCGCGTTCCTCGATGATGGCGTCCATGTCCACCAGCGGGTAGCCGAGGAGGCGGCGCAACTCGCGGCTGATGGTGGACTTGCCGCAGCCCATGAAGCCGATGAGGACGATGTTGTTGGGGATGGACGGGGGCTGCATGGGCTCAGTATAAGCGGATTGCGGCGATTCGAGAAACCGGAAAAATCAGCAATCGCCAGCGGGCCCGGCGTGGGGTAGGGTGGCGGCGTGCCCGAGACCCGGATCCTACAAATTGCCGACGATGACATGAAAGACGCGCTGCGCGAGGCCTGTGCCTTGTTGCAACAAGGGGAAATCGTCGCCCTGCCCACCGAAACCGTCTATGGTTTGGCCGCTGATGCCTTCAATCCGGCGGCGGTGGCCAAGGTGTTTGCCGCCAAGGAGCGGCCGTCGTTTGACCCGCTCATCGTCCACATTGCCAGCCGCGGCGACCTACCGCGCGTGGCCATCGTGCCGGACGACATCGCGGATTACGTCAACCAACTCATCGGCAAGTTCTGGCCCGGTCCGCTCACCTTGATTTTGGCGCGCCACCCCGATGTGCCCGACCTGGTGACCAGCGGCTTGCCCACCGTGGCGGTGCGACAGAGCGCGCACCCGGTGTTCCGTGCCATCAACAAGGCGCTGGGGCGCCCGCTGGCCGCCCCCAGTGCCAACCGCTTCGGCAGCATTTCTCCGACCTCCGCCTCCGCCGTCATCAAGGAGCTCGGCGGGCGCATCCCGCTGGTCATCGATGCCGGTGCCTGCTGCGAGGGCATCGAAAGCACTATCATCTCCATCGAAGCGCGGCCCGGCAAAAAGCCGTTGTTCCACCTGCACCGCGCCGGCCCCATCACCAAAGAGCAGCTCCAGGAATTCGGCAGAGTCGAGAAAGCCCGCGAGACCGTGGGCCAATTGCCCCAGGCTCCCGGCCAGCTCGCCAGCCATTACGCGCCGCGGACCCCGTTGATTTTATTGGAGAAGCCGGAGGATTTCCACCCCGAGGAAGGGAAACGCTACGGACTGCTCAGTTATACCGGTGCCGACGACGGTCCCTTCGTGAGCCTCCACGAATGGGAGTGCATCGAAGCGCTGAGCCCCGGCAGCGGCAAACTCGCCGAGGCCGCCATCCGCTTGTTCTTTGTCATGCGCCGCCTCGATGAGGCCGGCCTCGACGCGATCATCGCCGAACCCGTCAGCGAAACCGGCCTCGGCGTCGCCATCATGGACCGCCTCCGCCGCGCTGCCGGACCGAACAAGGCGTGAGCCGCGGAACAGGGAGCCCTGATCCACCGCCGACGTGGCGTGCAGGCCGCCAAGACCATGTGGCAGTTTGACAGAAAGCTGGAAAGTGCTTTTGCCGCGTCACCCAGCAGGGATGGGTGGGACTTCTCACCAACGCCGGGGTGCTCGCCGGCTATGGAAATCCTCCGCTAACCAAGCGGCAGGCATGGGACGTGATTGATGGCTTCATGGAGGATGAGCGCTTCACCTTCGCCAACGAACCTGAATGCGTGGCCGACTTGCCTGCGCCAGTTCGGCATCGATGATCGGGGTCTGCGGTCTTGGTCTTCAAGCTCCAAGCGCGATCAACCACAGCACCTCGCCCGGCGGGATCAAGGGTCCAGGCGCAGAATGAAGCCGCCGCGGGGGGGGATGGCATGCTGCCAGGCAGCGGCTTCCGCCAGGGGATGTGCCGTCACCTGCATCAGGGCGTCGGACCCTTCGGCGATTTCCAGGCGCTGATGGAAGCCGGCGAATGCGGATAGATCCAACGTCAGCGGCAAGGTCTCGGCGGTGCCGTTGAGGCCGGCGATGAACCAGCACTGGCCGCTGCGGCGGGCGAAGACGACCACCCGCCCCGGTTCGCCGAGCAGGCATTTTGTTTCATCCCAGCGTGCCGGGGCGTCGCGCAGGACCTGCAGTGCGGCGGCGGGCAGCGAATCAAAGAACTCCGGTTTATCGGCATAATGAATCAACCCCGAAGTGAAGACCAGCGCGGTGGCCAGTTCGTGGGCCGCGGTGGTGGTGCGGGGGTATTTTTTCGGCGAACAGGCGACGGGCGTGTAGTCCATGGGGCCCACCGCATTGCGGGTGAACGGCAGGATCGTGTTTAATTCCGCGGCCTTGGCGGTGTACTGCGATTCATACATGTAACTCTCGGCTCCCAGCACCGCCTCGGCAGTTAGGAAATTCGGCCAGGTGCGTTGCCAGCCGCGCGGCAGCGTGCAGCCGTGCAGGTCCACCACCATCCGGCGCGAGGCGGCATCTTCAAACAGGGCAAGCATCGCAGCAAGGGCCGGCTGCCGGTCCGAGCACCAGAAATCCACCTTCACGCCGCGGATTCCGGCGGCCTCCACCTCGTCCAATTTGCGCTTGCCGCGTCCCGCGCCGGCAAAATCCCCGGCGCTCAACCAAGCCAACGGCATCACGCCTTTGGCCTGCGCATAGCGGGCAATCCCGCCCAATCCAGGTTCCCACCAGCCGGCATCGAACAAAGTGTATTCCCAGCCCATCCGCGCGCTGAAGTCGCTGAAAGCCGCAAACCTCGCGGCGGTGTTGGCGCCTCCCGACCACCACGACCACGAGGCGCGGCCGGGATGGATCCAGGACGTGTCGGCGATGGCGCAAGGCGGCGCAAGATCGGTGACGAGCGTCGCGGTGGCAATGGCCCCCGCTGACTTGCCCAGCACGATGACGCGCCACGGCAGCGTCCACGGCAGCGCATGGCGCGGTTCGGGGCCGTCCGCGTTGTGCCAGCCCGGGGTCACTTCGTCGGCGGCGGGAAACGCAATGTGATAGACCCCGTCCGCGGAGTCGGGCCCGAGGTGACAGCCGCAAAAGGAGTCCGGGCCGGTTGATTCGGTGAGGAGCAGCCAGGTCGCCGTGGCGGGAAGTTGGAACAGCGCGGGGAACGCCCAGCCCAAGGGTTTTTCCCGCGAGCGCGGCGGCGGGTCACCCACCGCCACCTTGAAATAGAAATCCTCGTAAGCGGGCGTGTAGCGGCTCGCCGCATGATACGGCTGCTGCCAGCCGCGGGCATCGGGCGGCAGCGCGAAGCCGGTGGCTTCTGCCTGAACAGTGCAGCTGGCAGGCGAGCTGTCCGGAAACCGGTAGCGGAACGCGACGCCTTCATCGCTGGCGGCCAGATCGATTTCCAGCGCGGCCTGGCGGGAGTTGCGAAACGCGAGTGTGCGGTGGTTCAACAGGTGATCCACATGTGGGTTGAGCCCGGCGAACAGGTCGTAGGTCTCGCGGCGCGCTTCGATCGGCCCGGCCCGCTCGAATGCCAAGGGGCGGCTGAAATCCTGATCATCGCGCCGCAGACCCAGCTCCGAGTGGCGGATGACCGGTTTGCCATCCCGCGTCACCTCGTAGCCGAGGCTGCCATCGTCCATGAGCGAAACCGCGATGACCGAGCGCCCGTCAGGCGACGCCAGCGGCCAGCAATGGCCATCGGCGGCGGTACCAATGCTCGCGCCCAAAACCAGCAATCCGCCAACGGCCACCACCACCGCCGCAGAGCGGCTCGCGAACCGCCGGAGTGTGTATACAAGGCTGCCGGAGCCCAGCCTCTCGCGGCGCGGGCCTGCGGGTACATCGTGGTGGGGAACAGTGCGCATGGCAATAAGAGGGTGGGGGATCGGGACCGAGACCAGCCGGCTGGCAAGCTTGGTTAGTGGCCCCGCAAAGTGCCGCTAAAACCGCCGCCAAGGCAAGCAGCAAGACCGCCCGCAGCAATCTTGATCCTGCCCGAACATGCGCGGCAAGGTGAGAGGACGCCCGCACGTGGCTGCCACGTCCTTGTGGCAGGCCGTGATTGCTGGGTCTCGCAGCAAGTCATCCGCGTGGCTGCCACGTCCAGGGGTGGACGCCCGGCCTCGCCGCGGCCGGTGAAGTTGCTCAATCGCACGAATTGCTCCGCGTATCCGGTGATTCGGCAATGTTTTGTATACAATCAGGCCGCACCTGTCTATCAAGCCTCACCCGCGGGTGGGCGGGCTGAGGCCGTCTACCAAACTTTTGGCTCTGATTGTCTTGCGGCCGGAAATCCCGGATCCACCTCGCACGGCAGGGTTGTGGCTCTGCCGCGAGATTTCACGCTAGCCACCCCTTTCAGCCTCATCATTTTGACCGGTCCGATCCGCCCGGCTCATTTTTCCAACAAAACATCCAGCTCATGAAACCAAGATTCCCCGTCAGCTCCCCGCTCCGCTCGCTCACCGCCATCACCGTTGGCCTCTGCATCGCGCAGTCGGCCGCCGCCGCTTCCATCAACTGGGACGGCGACACCGACACGTCGTTTACGACGACGGCCAATTGGAGCGGCAACCTGGTGCCGGCCGATAGCACGGCGACCGACGTTGCCATGTTTGGTGGCTTTGGCCCGGCTGGGGTGAACATGCCCAAGCTCACGGCCAGTCGTTCGATCAACGGCTTGTCGTTCAGCACGGCGGTCGGTGGTTGGACCTTGAGCGGGGTGGTCCAAAGTCCGACCGCCTCGCCGCAGGAACTCAATGTCGGTGCTGGCGGGATCATCAGCAGCAACACCAGCGGCACCAATACGATTACCGCCGATTTGAACACCACGACGAACCAGACCTGGGCGGTGGCCAACGGCGGCACGCTGAGTGTGCGCGATGTCGACCAAACGGGGGGAACCGTCACCATTGGTAGCAGCGGCAATACCGGCCGGGTGGAGTTCGGCGGCAGTTCTGACAATGGCAGCATGAGTCCGGTGGTGGCCTTTGGGACCCTGATTTTGAACAAGGGGGTGGACACAATCTCGGAGAATAATTACGGCAGTTCCGTCAACAACGTCACGGTCAATGTCGGGGCGACCCTCCAATATGGGGTCAACCGGACCAGCCGTGGTAGCAGCGCGTTTACCGGCCAGATTTTCAACACCGCCACGGTCAATGGCACGATGGATTTGAACGGTTACGGGACCTTGGGCGACAACTGGCAGATCCAAGGGCTGGTCGGTTCCGGCAAGGTGACCAACAACGGCAGCGGCACGACCCAGCTGCGGATTCGCAACGGCGGCAACAACGTGGGATTTTCCGGTGTGATCCAGGATGGCACGGCCGTGACCCAATTGCGGATTGAATCCACCAACACCGGGGCGACCAATCCGGACTTGATTCTCACCGGGGCGAGCACCTTCAGCGGCGACACGACCTTTCAAAGCGCCAGTTGGTTGCGGCTGGGCAATGCCAACGCACTGCAAAACACCACGGTGGTGATTCCCAATTCATCGACGGCCAAGCTCACCTTCAACACCGGCATCGGCACCTACACCGTGGGCAATCTGAGTGGCGGCGGCAGTTCCCACAGCCTCGCCCTAACCGATGGCACGGCGGCCATCACCCTCCAAGCTGGCAAGAACAACAGCACTCAAACCTATGCCGGCAACCTCAGCGGCACAGGCAACCTGACCAAGATCGGCAGCGGCAAGCTCACGCTCAACGGCGCGAATTCCTACACCGGCAACACCACCGTCACCAACGGCACCCTGGCGCTCGGGGCTTCCGGCTCGCTGGCGAGTCCCTCGATCCAGGTCGGTGTGGGAGCGCTGCTGGATGTCACCGCCAAGGCGTTCACCTTGGGGACGGGCCAAGTCTTGGCGGGCAGCGGCACGGTGTCCGGCAGCGTGGCCACTGCCGGCACTGCGGCGCGGATTTATCCGGGAACCAGCACCAGCGCCGGCAACCTGACGTTTTCCAATAACCTTGACCTGAGCCTCGGTGGTACGCTTGGCATGGACGCCAGCCCGTCCGCCGCCAGCGGCAACGACCACCTGAGCATCGCCGGTGATTTGTCGCTCAACTCCAATATCCTGCACGTCACCAGCCTCGGCGGTGCCGCCGCTCTGGACGCGGCGGATTACCCGTTGATCTCCGTCGCTGGCAACATCACGGGCAGCTTTGCCAGCGTGATTTTTGAAGGCACTCCGCCGGCCAACGCGGCCAACTTCACCGTCGTGACGGATGCCGCCAACCATCAGGTGCTGCTGCATTACAGTGCTTCGGTCTCGCTGTTTGTCGCTGCCAGTGTCACCACCGACCTCGGCGGCGATGCCATCGCGCTGCGCGGCGAAAACGTCACGGTGACCGCCGCAGTGACCCTCGGTGCCTATCCGATCAGCGAGGTGAGCGTCGATTTGACTCCCATCGGCGGCGCGCCATCCCAGGTCATGAACAGCCTCGGCGATGGTGTGCACTATTCGTACGCCATGCCGGTGACCGCTGACACCTTGGCGGGCAGCAAATCACTCACCGTGACCGTCACTGACACCAGCTCCACCCCGGTCAATTCGATCGCCGTCCTAAGCGTGACCAGCTCAGCGGTGCTGTGGGATGGTGGCGGTGCCAACGACGCATGGGCCACCAGCGCCGACTGGTCGAACGATCTGGCACCCGGCCTGGTCGGGGACTCGCTGGTTTTCGGCGGCACCACCCGCACTGCGCCGGAAATTGAGGCGGATTATTCAGTCGCCGGCCTCACGTTCAATGCCACGGCGGCAAGCTTCACGCTGGGCGGATCCGGTCATCTCACCCTGGCCGGATCCGGCGGTGTGGTCAATAATTCCACCTCCCCTCAGACACTCAATCCATCGCTGACGTTGGCGCAGAACCAAACCATCAATGCGGCAGTCGGGGACATTGTCATCGCCGGGGCGGTTGACGGCGGCAGCGGCGCGGCGCTGACCAAGACCGGGAGCCACACGTTGACGCTGGCCTCGGGCAATTACTACAGCGGAGGCACCATCATCAGCGCCGGAACCGTGGTGATGGGGAATTCCGCCGCGCTTGGCTCCAACTCCGGCTCGGTCACCCTCAGCGCCGCAGGCACCTTGGATCTCGCCGGCTTTGACCTTGCCAAACCCTTCGCGGACAACACCCTGCGCGGCACCCTGGTCAATTCCGGCGCGCCGGTAAATCTCAGCAGTCACGCCAGAATCAACAACGCCGGCAGTTTCACCATCGGCGGCCCCGGCAATATCATCCTCGGCGATCTGGGCAACGGCAACGGCAACGCGCTGGTCAAGACCGGCTCCAGCACGGTCACCCTCGCGGGCAACGGCGACAATAGCTTCCTCTATGTCTCCAGCGTCAGCTCCGGCACCCTGATCCTGGGCAAGACCAGCTCCTCTTCGGTCCATGCCAGCGGCAGCGGCGTGGTCGTCAATGGCGGCACCGTCGAGCTCGGCGGCACTGGCGGCGACCAAATCTTCGATTCCACCTTCCTCACGGTCAACAGCGGCGTCTTCGATACCAAAGGCTTGTCCGAAACCGTCGCCACCCTCTCGCTCGGGTCCGCCGACGGCCTCAGCGCCGGCACCCTCAGCGGTGGCGGCTTTCTGAACGCCACCGCCGCCTTCGCCGCACGCAACGGCGTGGTCTCGGTCAACCTCGGAGGCTCCGCTGCCCTGACCAAAACCACCGCCGGTACCCTCACCCTCAACGGCAGCAATGCCTACAGCGGCAACACGACCGTGTCCCAAGGAACGCTGGTACTGGCGGAAAGCGCGCGGCTGCGCTTGGTGATCGGGGCGAACAACACCAATACCGCCCTGCTCGGTGCGCTCGGTGGCGCGGCGACTCTCAACGGCTCCTTGGTCCTCGACCTGAGCGCTGCCGACCTCACCGATGGCAATTTCTGGACCGCGGTGGATCGCTCGAGTCTGGATGTGACCTACGGCGATACCTTCAGCGTCCTGGGTTTCACCGCGTCCAGCCATGTCCATACCAAGGTGGATGGTTTGAAAACCTGGACGTTTAGCGAGGCGACCGGCGTCCTCTCGCTGGCAGTGGCCCCGGCGCAAACGCTGGTGTGGGACGGCGGCGGCACCGATGACAATTGGAGCAGCGCGGAGAACTGGGATCTCAATCTGGCGGTCCAGTCTGCGGGCGACCACTTGACCTTCGCCGGTACCACGCGCCTGGCCCCGGTGATGGAGGCCGCCTACGCCGTGGACGGGCTCTCCTTTGCGGCCGCTGCCGGCAGTTTCACCCTCACCACCGCCGGACCCGCGTTGACTTTGTTAGGTGATGCCATTGCCGAGGTGGTCAATCACTCGGCCAACCCGCAAACCTTGGCTTTGCCCATCGTGCTGGTCAAACCGCACACCTTCACCACCGCAGGCACCGGCCCGCTCGCCCTGACCGGTGACATTTCCGGCGCCGCCACCGCGGTCACCTTTAACGCCAACACCGCCGCCATGGCGGTCAGCGGGATCGTGTCGGGCACTGGCAGAAGCGTTGCCAAGAGCGGCAGCTCGAGCCTGACGCTCGCCGCGGCGAACACCTACGACGGCGGCACCACGGTCAACGCCGGAACCTTGAAAATGGCCAACGCCAACGCGCTCGGCACTGGAGCAGTGGCCATTCCGCTCGCTGGCACGCTCGACCTCAACGGCAACAACGTGCTCGCCACCAACGTCATCACCGCAGCCACCCTCCGCGGCATCCTCACCAACACCGGTGCGGCGGTGGACCTCAGCGCCACCCCGATCACTGCGGTCGGCGGCTCCTTCACCATCGACGGCAGCGGCCAGATCACCCTCGGCAAGATCGACAGCGCACGCATCGTGAAAAACGGAGTCAACACCCTTGTCATGGCTGGGGGGGACACTGACAATTACAACGGTGAAATGGTCGTCAACAACGGGATCGTGATCATGGCCAAGAGTGGCGCAGCCAGCCGCGTCATCGGAGGTAGCGGTGGCCTCACGCTCAATGGCGGCAAGGTCGTTTTCGGCGGCACTGGCGGCGATCAGATCTATGATTTGGTGGGCATCACCCTCAATGCCGGCACGCTCGATATGGGCGGCGTCAGCGAAACCGTCAGTACCCTCAATGGCGCGGTGGGCGCGGTGGTGGTCAATGACGGCGCTGCGGCGTCCACTCTGACCCTGACCTCCGGCGGCAGCTTCGCCGGAGTCATCCAGGATGGCACCAACCCGCTCAATCTGGTGCAGACCGGCGGCAACTTGTCGCTCACCGGGGCGAACACCTACCGTGGCAACACCACCGTGGCCGCCGGCACCATGAATGTGAGTACGGCCTGCTTCGCCGACACCTCGGCGGTATCCATCGGCGCTGCGGCAGTGCTTAACTTGACCCATGCGGCGACGGACAAGGTGGCGGTGTTGATTCTCGCGGGCGTCAGCCAGGCCAACGGGATCTACGGCGCGCTCGGTTCGGGTGCGACTTATCAAACCGCCCGCATCACTGGCAGCGGCAAACTTCAGGTCGGCGACGCCAATTTCGCCACTTGGGCCGCCACCAACGCCGGCGGCCAAGCTGCCAACCTCGACTTCGACATGGATGGAATGCCCAACGGAATTGAGTACTTCATGGGCAAAACCGGCTCGAACTTCACCGCCAATCTCGGCGTGGTGGCAGGCAAGGTCACGTGGCCAAATGGCGGTAACATTGCCAGCTCGGCCTATGGCAGTGAATTCGTGGTACAGACGTCACCCGATCTGACCACCTGGTCAAATGTGGCTGCCAGCGACAGCAACCTCAGCAACACCGCCGGTTCCGTCCAGTACACCCTGCCCAGTGGCGCGGGCCAAATCTTCGTGCGCCTGCTCGTGTCCCCCAACTGAGGACCACAGCTTCTAATGGAACGCCGGGGGCGGTCGGCGTGTCATGGCATCGCCGCCGTGCCACGCGTATCGGAATGGATTGAAGATTGTTGAAGTGAGCTGGCTTGGTGCGGATGCCCGGCTTGAAGCTCAGATCGGAAAGCACGAAACCTAGCGGACCGGGCGAGGCCTTCGGCAGTCATTTTTTTGGAGCCATTTGCAAAAAACACTCACGATCTAAGCAAATACAGCAACGGGGCGTAAGTATTTTATTTTAGGTTTGCTAAGGGTAGGTGGCTGCGCTATGAGAAGCCTCGGAAGCAACAAAGCTAGCATAATGGGAAACAAGACCAATGATCGGAACTGGGCGGCGATGGAGCGTTTGCGCTTTATCGAGGCGTGTGCATGGTGGAAGGGGATTGTCAATCGGCAGGATTTGGGCGGCTTGTTTGGGGTTTCGATGGCGCAGGCGTCATCGGACTTGCAGCACTACCTCGATCTCAATCCGGGGTCCTTTGTGTATAATTTGCGGGAGAAACGCTACGAGGCGGTTGCAGAGATGAAGTGTGTGATGACCCGACCGCGCCTGGAGGAGGCGGTGGGCCGCTTTTTGGGCAGCGAGCTGCGGGTGGGGGCCATCGGCGGGGCCGCCGACAGTGAGGGCAGCGATAGCGTCGCGGTGCTGCTGATGCCATTGCGGGAGGCCGGTGGGGTGGTGGAGCGGCGGATATTTCTTGCGGTGCTCAACGGGTTGCGGGTGAAAGTGCGCTATGCGAGCGTCAGCAGCGGCAAGGAGGAATGGCGGTGGTTGCGGCCACATGCGCTCGCTCACAACGGCGCTCGCTGGCATGTGCGGGCGTGGTGCGAGCAGCACGAGGAGTTCCGGGATTTCACCTTGAGTCGGATCGTGGAGGTGGAGTGGAGCCGCGAGCACAGCGAATTGCCCGCTGCCGACAAGGATTGGCAGGCGTGGGTGACGCTGCGGGTCAGTGCCCACCAGAGCTTGAGTGATGCCCAGCGCAAGGTTGTGGAGCGCGACTACGCGATGCGCAACGGCGTGCTCAAAATCAAGGTGCGCAAGGCGATGGAGGGCTACCTGCGCGAGCGCCTGGGGCTGGTGATGGCCGACGGCAAGCAGCCGCTGCGCTTGCTGGAGACAGCCGGCTGAGGTGGTCCGAAAATCCCTTTGCCGTCCTGCGCAAGATCCGTACCGCAACGCCGTATCGTCCCGCGGAAAACATTTCCCTTACCTACATGACCCCCATCCGCCACATCACCCTCCTCGCCCTTGCTCTCACCGCAAACCTCAGCGCCGACCCAATTCCGGAAAATCTCCGCCAGAGCGGCTGGTTTATCGGCGCGCAGGCATACACGTTCAAGGAATTCAGTGCCTTCGAGGCCATCGCCAAAACCAAGGAAGCCGGCGGCAACGTGATCGAATTCTTTCCCGGCCAAAACCTCAAGCCCGGCTCCAACGACAAAGTCCACCACTCGATGTCCGCCACGGCGATGGCCGAACTCAAGGCCGAATGTGCCCGCCTGGGCGTGCGCCCGGTCAACTATGGCGTGGTCGGTGCCAAGGACCGCGAGGAAGTCCATGCCATCATGAGCTTTGCCAAAAAAATGGGTCTCTACTCGGTTTGCACGGAATCGACCGAACTGGTTGCCGATTGGGAAGCCGCTGCCAAGGAGTTTGACCTGCGCGTGGCCTTCCATGAGCACGGCGGTTCGATGAGCAATCCGAGCTACAAGGTCTGGAATCCCCTCTACATCCTTGGCGTCGTCGAAAGCCGCGATCACCGTGTCGGTGCCTGTGCCGACCTCGGCCACTGGTGCACCTCCAACCTCAAGCCCATCGAATGCCTGCGCATCCTCAACGGCCGCATCATCAGCGTTCACCTCAAGGACAAGGCCACAACCGGCGAGGCTGCCGTGGTGGTGGCCGGCAAAGGCGTGGTGGACGTAGCCGCCTGCCTCGAGGAACTCAAGCACCAGAAGTTCGACGGCCACATCTCGATTGAACACGAAAATGATTGGAAGGACAGCGTGCCCCAAGTCCGCGCCGACATCGATTTCGTCAAGGCACACGCGAAGTGAGCGCCAGTCGCCAGCGGTGGAATTCATTGGCGTGCGGGTTTCCGGCTTCTGCATTCATCTGTCTTGTTGCCTGCGCGAACCAGTTAGAGGCGGGCTCCGTGTTGCCAATGCCGGAGCTTCCAAGGATTCCCGCGCGGGCATTCTCGGTGGCGGATTATGGTGCGCTGGGGGATGGCAAGACGATGAACACCGCTGCATTGCAGCATGCGATTGATGCCGTTGGCAAGAGTGGCGGAGGCACGCTTCACGTGCCGGTCGGCAGATTTGTTACCGGGCCGCTGGTGCTTGGCAGCAATCTCAACCTTCATCTCGCAAAGGGAGCCGTGATCCTCATCAGTGACGACATGGCAACCTACCCGCAGACCCATGGAAGGTATCAAGACAGCATCACCAGCGTGAAATCCCACGATCTCGAGATCAGCGGTGAGGGCTGCATTGACGGCCAGGGCGCATCCTGGTGGGCGGCCTTTGAGGCCAATCACGATATGCCGCACCGGCCATATTTGATCAAATTCGACCATTGCGAGCGGGTTAGAGTGGCGGGCATCACCCTGATCAACTCGCCGATGTTCCACCTCGTCCCCAACCAGTGTGCCGAGGTCACCATCCGCGATATCACCATTAGCGCTCCCTCAACCGCTCATAACACGGACGGCATTGATCCGTCAGGCACAAACTTTCTCATCGATGGCTGCCACATCGACACCGGAGATGACAATATCGCCATCAAACCGTGCGCTCCGGCAATGAACCGGAATTTCACCATCTCGAATTGTGAATTTCGCCGCGGGCACGGCATGTCGATCGGTTCGGGCACCAATGGCGGACTTGAAAACATGCTGGTGCGCAATTGCAGCTTCAGCGGGACCGACGCCGGCATCCGGATCAAGACCGCACGGGGTCGCGGCGGACTGCTGAAAAATGTCACCTATGACCACCTCAGCATGACGAAGGTCAAGAAGCCGATTGAAATTGTATGTTACTACCCCAAGACGCCGAAGACTCCGGACGAGGATCCGCGACAGGCGATTACGCCGCTCACCCCGACTTTTGACAACATCACCATCAGCAATGTGACCTCCACCGCGTCGCCTGGCGCGGGCGTGATCTGGGGGCTTCCCGAGATGCCCGTCGCGGACATTCATTTCATCAATGTCCACCTCACTGCGGCCACTGGCATGAAGATGGTCCATGCGAAAGGCATCCGCTTCACCGATTCGGCGCTGACGATTGCCAAGGGCAAGGCACTCATTTTGTCAGACGCCGAGGTGACCGGGCTCAAGTGACGCCGCGGCAGGCTTCGACCTGGTCCCAGGCCTCGGGCAGGCGGCGGTCATTCTCGAGCCGGACGGCCAGGTTGATGCGGGCGTCGTCCGAATCCGGGTGGGTGGCGACGGCCCGTTCATAGCAGTTTCGCACGGTATATTTACTGTCAGGAAATGTGCTGGCCTAAATTATTACTTGCCGTCCCCTCGTTTTTGACTTAGATAAAAAAAGTTCTTTGTTGGACCACCTTTTGCTTCCTCCACTGATCCACCTGTACGATAACGATATCAAAGCCCCACAAACATGAAACGAAACGTATCTTCAAACCCTATAAGACAGAGCATGCTGGCCGTTCCGGCGGCAGCGCTCATGCTGGGTGCCGCGCAAGCCGGCACCACCGTAGGACTCAATTTTCAATCTTACTACTACGACTCCGGCGCGACGCCTCAGACCGTCGGTTTCGGCGCAGGGTACCAAACCACCGGGGTACCGGTCACCGCCAAGGCCTTTGGCGTCGAGGTGGCCGACTGGACCAACTCCGACCCCTTGCCTGCACAATCTTCTTTTACCACAGCAGTGCCATTTGGAGGAGGTCTCAGCGCGAACGTAACCGCATCCAACACGTGGGAGAGCGGCTTGACCGCCCCGGGTGTCTGGGGGTTGCAGCCTGGTGTTGACTGGTATACCAATTGGGCGGACGGGGCCGCCGTGCTGGCCGCGATCACGCCGGGCAACTACCAGGTCGCCTGGAGTTTTCTCGACAACACGGGTTGGAGCATGGACATCACCGGCTTGAACGCCAAGTTCCCCAACGGATATGTCCTCGGGCTGGTCGGCGGCAACAAGACGACCACCACCTCAAGCGTCGCCGTCACCGAGACCGCAGGATCGAGCTTGCTCGCCACGGTCACCTTCAGCGTGCTGCCGGACAACCTAGGCATCGGTGCCACGCCGGCGCTCACCAATGATGCCATCACGCTCACCAACCTCTCCCGGCCGTCCAACACCAACTGTGCGTTGGCCGGTCTCATTGTCACCGACAAGCCGGTGGTCACCCAAGATCCGACCGGCGGCACCTTCGCCAGCGGTTCAGACATCAATCTGAGCGCCAAAGAGATCGGCCTGTCGGCGGGACTCCACTACCAGTGGAAAAAGAACGGCGTTGATATTGGCGGTGCCAACGGCCTGACCTACACCAAGGCGCAGTGCAACAACTCTGACAACGGCAACTACACCATCGTGGTGACCAATGACTACGGGTCCGTCACCTCGGCGAGCGCCACGGTGAGCGTCACCTCCAACACGTGGAATCCGCCAGTGACCATCGCGGGCGACTCGGACGTGACCACCTCCGGCAGTCTGGTTTTCGCGTACGACTGGAACAGCAGCGCCACCAGCGTCAACGGTGTGGCCTTCACCGCCCCCGGCAGTGGCGTCTCACTGACCGGATTTTACGGCAATTATGGCAGTTTCCTCAACGGCACCGGCGCCCCGGCCACCAGCCTGAGCACGGAATATAAGAACATCCTCACCGGCGGGCAATACACTAACGGAGTGGCGGCTGCCACGCTGACTCTCAATGCCCTCACTGTTGGCCACCAATACCTGGCCCAGTTCTGGGTGGATGATTCCAGAAATGACAGCCAAAACCGCGTCGAGACGCTCACCAGCGGCACCAATACGGTCACCTTGGCATACCCCGCCAACTCGGTGGGTGCCCTCGGCCAATACACCATCGGCACGTTCGTCGCCACCGCCACCACCAAGGTCATCAACCTGCTAGGCAGCCACTCGACGCAGGTCAATGCCCTCCAGTTGCGTGACCTTGGCATCCCCCCGGTCGTCCCGGCACCCGCTTTCACGCCCGTGGCCGGCATCTATCTCGGCGGATCCCTCGCCGTGTCCCTTACCAGCTCCGGTACCATCCATTACACGACCAACGGAACCACGCCCACCTCGTCGTCGCCCGTCTACAGCGGCCCGATCACCGTGCCGACGGACTCGACCATGACCATCACGGCCTACGCAGTCGCCGCCGGCCAGGCCGATAGCGATGTGGTCAGCTCCACCTATCACACGTACTCAAGCCCGCTCGTGCCGACCTGGACCAACGCAGCGGGCGGTTCCTGGGCCGACCCCGCCAACTGGGCACACGCCTTGGTGGCCAATGGCAGCGGCGTCACCGCGGCTTTCGACACGCTTAATCTGAGTGCCGACGCCAGCGTCACCCTCGACGGCGCGCACACCATCGGCCAACTCGTTTTCGGCGATACCACCCCTGACCACAACTGGATCCTCAACACCGGCAGCGCCGGTGTGCTGACCTTGGACGCCACCGGCACTCCGACCATCACGGTCGCCAACCCGACCACCACCATCAATGCGGTGCTGGCTGGTTCCAAAGGCTTCAGCAAGCTCGGCAGCGGCACCCTCGTGTTGGCCGGGTCCAGCAATTACTCCGGAACCACAACGGTCAACGCCGGCTTGCTCGAAGTGCAGGCCAGGAATGGCGACGTTCCCTACGCCGTCAGCGCCACCGCCACCCTGATGCTCGGCTACTCCACCGGCGGTGGCTATTCCAGCACCAACATGCTGGTCCACGGCAACGGTACCGCCGCAACCACCGGACTCTACCTGAAAGGTGGCACCAGCTACAACTGCTCGGGCACGCTTGAATTGCTAGATGCTCCCACCACCATCCGCCAGTACGGCACCGGCCTGGCCAGCTTGAACATCTTCGATGTCAACAGCACCGGCCTGTGGGTCGCCGCGAGCGCGTCCGGTTCGGTCATTGACGCCAATATCCAGATGGTCAAAGGCGGCTACGGGATGAGTTCGCAAATCGACGCGGGTGCCAACACGGCCACCGGCGACTTGGTCATCAATGGCCCACTCAATGTCACTTCGCTCGGCTTCTTCAAGCGGGGTGCCGGATCGCTCGTCCTCAATGGCGTGGCTAACAACGGCAACCTCGCGCTTCATATTGAAGGCGGCAGCGTGGTTTGCGGCGTTGCAGATTGCATCGGCGCGAATGCCGACCTGCTCATGTCCGGCGGCACCACCCTGGCGCTCAATGGCTTAAGTCAAACCGTCAAATCGGTAATCACCACCGGCACCATCAAGCTCGCGGCACCCGGCACCGACATTCTCCATGTGACCAACAACCTCAATGTCACCGGCGCCACCCTGAATTTTGCCCTCACTGGCACTCTCACCGCCCCGGCCTATGTCAT
Organism: Akkermansiaceae bacterium; assembly: GCA_903908495.1. GTDB lineage: Bacteria > Verrucomicrobiota > Verrucomicrobiia > Verrucomicrobiales > Akkermansiaceae > Luteolibacter. The sequence goes on along the minus strand of CAIVSK010000278.1, from coordinate 799 downwards.
CGCCACCTATGGCACCCTCACCGGCAGCTTCGCCAACGTGCTCAACCTGCCAGCGGGATATCTCATCAGCTACAGTTATGCTGGCAACCAGATTGCGTTGCTGGATTCCAGCGTGGCTCCGCGCACGGTATGGACCGGTGCCATCAGCGGCGATTGGGATATCGCGACGACCAGCAACTGGCTGGTCGCCGGTAGCGCCGCGATGTATGCTGAAGGTGAAATCGCCTCCTTCGACGATTCCTCGGTCACCCAGACCATTGCGCTGGACGTCACGGTGCATCCGTTGCTGGTGCATTTCAACAATGTGACCAAGGATTACATTCTGGGCGGTGTCGGCGGAATCGCCGGTGCCACCGGCCTGACCAAAGATGGTGCGGGTGCCTTGACGTTGACCGACTACAACATCTACACCGGTGCGACGACCATTACCGCGGGCACCGTGAATGTGGGCGACGGCGACACCCTCGGCACGCTGGGCGGAGCTGGCAACATCACCCTGAACGCCGGAGCAGTCCTTTCATTCAACGGCTGGGACACGCTGACCCTGTCGCGCTCGATCGTGGGTACCGGCGGTTCCCTCATCAAGACTTCAACGGGCTCCTTGACCCTCAACGCCCCGAACAACACCTGCGATATCACGGTCAATGGCGGTACCTTCTACGCCCGTGGCGGCGGTTGGAGCACGGCCTTCGCGGCTGGCAAGCTCATCACCGTCGGCCCGGATGGCACGCTCAATACCTCGATCCATTCGATGGGCAGTTCGGTTGGCGGCGGCGGCGATGTGCCGAGGGTGGCCCTC
>CAIVSK010000277.1 GCA_903908495.1 Akkermansiaceae bacterium | reverse complement strand
TGGTTGGTCTCCGCCTTCGTCCAGATCCGGAACGCATATCTGGTGCCTTTGCGGAAGGCCAGCCACTCTTGCTGTTGAAAGATGCCACAGGCGGTGCCTCCGGTGTTGTCCAGCCGCACGCAATGCTTGCCGGCATAAGTCACCCATAAGTCGGATCGACCGTTGGCGGCGGGGCGGCATCGCCTGATCCTGCCGCACCGGCGAGGATGATGGTGGCGAGAAGAGTTTGTTTTTGCAAAATGGGGTTAATGATTTGATTTGGAGAGCACACGCAAATGGGTGGGTCTGAGCCTACTTTTGGCTACGGAACTGATAGCAACCCGATCCAACTGCGAATACGGCGGCCCCATTCTCCATCCGCAGGAATTTCACACCGTCGGCTTTAGCGGCGAGCTTGCCGGATTCGCTCACTCCGGCGGCATCCTTGGCCGGAACATACACCGTCGCCGTGGCATTGGCCGGAATCGTGACATCCATCATCATTTTCTGCCCGTCGCGATTCCATCTGCTGACGATACGCCCGAATGGTGATTCGTAAGCGACATTTGCCCCAGTCAGATCGCCGGCAATCTGCGGTTTGATGATGATTTTCTTGAACCCCGGCCCCGACGGATCGGACGAGATGCCGCCAAGCCCGCGGTAAAACCACTCTTCGATGTGACCCAGCATGCAGTGGTTCTGCGAGGAACCCGGATTCGTATCCCATGCTTCCGTCAATGTCGTCGCGCCCTTCTTGAGCTGGTAGGCATAACCCGGCCCATCATCACGGATCAGCATGTCATACAAAACATTACCCTGACCGCCATCGGAAAGTGCCCGCACCAGGTAATTGAAACCCACATCCCCAGCCGTGACACGGTTGCCGCCAGCGCGAATCTGTGCGACAAGCCCGTCCAGCACCGCGCCGCGCCGGTCTTCCGGAACCAGCCCAAGCACAAGTGGCATCGCGTTGGCAGTCTGACTATTGCGGTCGTACTGGTTTTTGTCGGCGTTGAAGAATTTGCGATTGAACGCCTCCTTCACAACACGCGCCTGTTCATCAAACTGGCGCGACTCATCGGCCTTGCCAAGCAGCGCTGCGGTTTCTTTCAGAATCACCAAGTCCTGATAGAAAATCCCGGTGGCCGTCAGCCCTTTCGAAGTGAGCTTCGACTCGCCGGGGCCGCCCGGCCCGATGTCATACCAGTCGCCCAGGCCGTGCGTGACGATGGAATCTTTCGCGCTACTCTTCAGGTACTCGACGTAGCGCTTCATCCCCTCGTAGTGCTGTGCCAGCAGGCTGCGGTCGCCGTACATCTGGTAGACCTGCCACGGTGTGATGACGTAAGCGCTGCCCCATTCCGGCGAATCGCGGAACCCGCCGCCGAAGACGACGTACTCGGGAGCGATGTCCGGCACCATGCCGTTGGCGAGCTGCGCCTCGCTCATATCGCGGGCGATCTTGGCATAGAACGTCGGCACATCGTAGTTATACATCAGGCAACCCGCCAACAGGTGGGAGCATTCCAGCCAGCCGAGTTTCTCGCGGTGGGGACAGTCGGTCAGCACGCTCTGCAGGTTGCTTTCAATCGCGGCGGTGATGAGCGCGTGAATCTGGTTCACGAGCGGATTGGCGCAAGTAAACGCACCGACGGTCGCCGCCGACGAACGGACAAACTGCGAGGTCAGTTCAACAATCTGCGGCGGAGCCCCGGCGGCGTGACCGGAGGTCTCGACTTGGAGGTAGCGCGATCCGTAATAGAAGAAGCGCGGTGACCAGGTTTCCGTCCCCACCCCTTTCAGCGTGTAGGTATAATGCACCGGTCCTCCGGAACTGCCCTGCGAGACCAAGCCGGTGGCATCCAGGAGTTCGCCGGGGGTCATCCGCAGCGCGGCACCTGCCGGCCCCTTGACCGTCAGCTTTGGCATCGAAGCACAGTTCTGACCGAAGTCATAGACGCTCACGCCGGGCTTCGGTTGGGTGACTTTCACAGGCTTGTATTCCGCCATCACCTTGATCGGCGGAGCAGCCTGGGCCGTGAGCCGGCCACCCGGCCCCTCCACCACGCACACCGGTCGGAATGCGGCGGCATTGAAGCCGGGCTTGTCCCAGCCTGGCAGTTCCAGGCGTGCGTCGTAATCCTCACCACCGTAAATGCAGGAGAAAACCACGGGACTGGGTGCCCAAGTCCATGACTCGTCACTGACCACCATGGTGGAGGTGCCGTCGGCATACTCGACATAGAGCTGCAACATGACCTTGGGCGGACCAAAGGAGCCGGTGAATTTCACATAGCGGCCGCCCGGCACGTTATACATTCCATTTCCAAGCATCACGCCGAGGGCATTGCGACCGCGCGCCAGTTGCGCCGTGACATCGTAGGCCGTGTAAAGACAGGTCTTCCGATAGTTGGTCCACCCGGGGTCGAGCACCCGGTCGCCAACCTTCTGACCGTTCAGGCGAAGTTCATAGAGGCCCAAACCGCAGACGTACGTCACTGCGCGTTTGATCTCCTTCTCAAGCGCGAACTCCTTGCGAAGTTGAACGGTGGCGGACGGTTTCAGGGCGGCCTCTTCAACGTTAGGCTTGCTGCCAGTTTGACCGGAGAACCGCAGGCCGTCCGTCAGACTCACTTTGGCCCATTCTGAAGTCTCTACGCTATCCTTCGCCGTCACCGCCGCCTTCACGGCTACGTTTTTCCCGGCAGAGATGACCTCCAATTGCGCCAAAGCAAAACAGTACGGGTTGCCACCACTCTGCCGGTTCCAGAGCTTCGTCGCGGTCACGCGAACATAGCGAGCCTTCACACCGTCGGCATTTAAGGGAACTGCGACGTGACCGGGATTGGGGTAATCGGCAGAAGCATGGTTCGCGATCACCTGGGTGGTCTTGAAGTCCACATCATCGGCGACCTCGACGCGAAAGCGAATCGGGAAACCGAAACCTTTGACCGGATTGCCAGCAACGCCATGATTGAGCGCATGCAAGACGACCCGCTCAATGGCAACGCTCTTGCCGAGATCCACCTGCACCCATTTCTCATCGTCTTCGCGCGCCGCTTCGGCCGCGTGGTATCCGATCCCGCCCCCGGCTGTTAGCTGCGGATCAACCTTGGCCACCGCGCCAATCCACCGGGCTGACCAATCGTCCGGCTTGAGCAACCCCATCGTCCACGACGAAGTCCTGCTCCAGGCAGATGTGGCCGGTGGTCGGAGGTCACTGGCCCGCGTCCACACTCGTGCCTTCCAATAACAAATTTGGCGTGAATCGAGCGGCTTGCCTGTGTACTCCACCTGGACGCTCCGATCCGACTCCACCATCCCGCTGTCCCACAAATCACCCGTGTCTTTATCCAACACACCAGGGGTCGAGGCCACGAGCACCTGATAGGCCGTCTGTTTCAGACCTCTTGCAATCTCTGGTTTTGAATCGACAATAACCCACGACAAGCGCGGCTTTGCCACCTCGATACCTAGCGGGTTGTCCAAATATTCGCAGCGGGGATTTGCCACGTCAGCGGCGCGGAGCGTGGCCAGCGTGGCCAGCAGCAGCAGGGTGAGACGTGTGAGGGTATGTTTCATGTTCATGGAATAATTCGATCTACTTTGAGGCGCGATTTTTGTTCATGTGTGCGCACTTTTCCTGGTTCCTTCACGGTTTGGCATCTCCAGGGCCGCCCTCCACTGCGACGGGGAACAATCGGCAGATGACCTGGGCATAGAGACGGTGGCCGAAATCATTCTCCTTCACTTTTTGATGGGATCGTCCGTTTTAAGCGTCACCGGCCCGAGCAAGCCGGACGGGTCCAGCGGCGACCGGGCATTGTACGGATCATGCAGGCAATAGGTGTAGCGGCCCGTCTTGATCGGTTGTCCGCCAAAGAATCCGGGCGGAATTTCCACCGTACGCACGTTGGCATCGGCTGGCTGCTTGTCGCCGATGAGCCGGTTTGCCCAGCGGTTGACCACTTCGATTTCCAGCGGGTTGTCGCCGGCCTTGATGACGCCGGTGACCTCCACCCGCCAGGGTGCGCACCACACCACTCCAAGATCCTTGCCATTGAGTTTGACCCGCGCCATGTCGTGGACAACTCCCAAATCCAGATACGTTCTACCATTCGGAGCCTGGGCCAGGTTGATGGTTTTCCGATAGCTGGCGATGCCGGAATAATATCTGATCCCTAACTCAGGCCGCGCCGTCCAATCCTGCAAGGCGTCAAATGTGATCTTCTCCGGCCCGCCCCACTTTGCATCAAACGCCATCTCCCAGGCACCGGAAAGTTCTTGGATCGGCCTCAACTCCGGGAAATTCATTTCCGATTCCGATGCGGGCGCATCTCCTTTGCCATCGAACACGACGAAGAAACTCTGGAATGCATCGAACGCCATGGGGATAACCACCAGCCCCTCGGCGCGCTCGAATTGCGGCAGAGGCCGCTGTTGCCCGGTCACGGGATCCCAGAGTTGCGGGCTGCCCTGGCCGACCCGGAAGCGGCAGTCGGCCTTGATCGGAGCACCCGTCCGGTTTGCCAGGAAATAGATATCCCGATCCCCCGCTCGTCTGTGACCGTAGCGCACAGGACCTGTTGCGGTGAAATCCTCCTTCACGCCCATCTCCTTCATCAGGGCCGCCGTCAGATCATAGGATGGATAGAGCGGCTGAGACGCTCGGCCATCCACCCTGCGGTTCCACGGTGCCATGGGGTACGCGCCAAGAACCATGGCCTCCTTCCAGTCTGCCGGCTTCGTCACCGCCTGTTCCCAACCCGGCTGGGCTGTCAGTCCGGCTGACCATTCCTTGTCGGTTTGAATCACCTCGCGTGTGCCGTCCTTGTAGTTCAGGTCAAACGAACCGATCCATCCCGCGGGATTGGGAGCTTCCCAGACGTTGGAGGCTTCAACGGCAAGGACATTGAGTCCCGGATGTAGGAACGATGTGATCGGTGTCCTGACAGTGACATGAAAATCGTCGCCCGTGCTGACCTTCTTGCCATTGATCCACAGGATGAAGCTATTGTCCGCGCTCACTGCGGCGCTGGCGGACGCCAGGGCTTTCGTCCCGTCCACGGAAATGATTCGTTGGAAGTACCTCTTCTCCGGAGGCGCACTTTGGGCGGGGTTTCCTTCGGGATACCAGATCCACTGACTCTCAGAAATGGAATCGCTTTGGTTTCTCGGTGCCTGCGGCGACAGTTCGCCGCCCCAGTGGATCACGCCTTTGCCATAACTGCGCTTCGTCACCGTCTGCGGCGCGTCCACGCTCCCCCATAGCTCCTTGGCGAGCGCCTGGACTTCAGCGTCGCAGGCCGGATAGCCCGCGAGGCTAGGCGATTTGACCGGCGGCGAGCCGACGACGGTGGCCCCGGCCTTCACCAGGTCGCGGATTTTTGCCAGCAGTCCCGGGGTCATTGTTGCGACCTGTGGCAGGACCATCAGTCGATAGGAACTCCCCCCCGGGAAAGCAATCAGCCCGTCCTTCACCCCGGCCCTGGCCATGAGGATCTTCGGGGAGCATCCATCAAAACCATAACCCTTCTTGTCCGCCAATACGCCGCTGCCCTCCAACGCGCTGGGCGGGGCCTGGAAGATCTGGGGCGCCCCCTCGGGTGTTAGATAGAGCATGTCGGAGACCGTGACCCCTTGGCGAAGGAGTTCCGAGCAGCGGGTGAGGTAGCGATGGTAAGCCGACACCATGGGCCACCACGTCTGATTGCGGTGCCAATGCACGCCGTATGGCCCAAAGGTCATGCCGGGCTTGTAGGTGTCGCCCAGCGCCTGGTGCGCGAAGGTGTGGAACACAATCCGGTTGATGCCCACGCAAAACGCCCAATCGCCCTGATTCTTCAACGACCACGGATAAGCATCCAGTCCCCCGCTGGAAGTAAATGATTCGGCGGCCACGATGGGTTTCCCCATCACATGGCCGATGGAGGTCGACTCGAAAACGCTGTAGGCCGAGTCCACACTGTTATTCCAGAACTCCGCCATCGGAACATCTGCCACTGAGCCCAGATCCAGGTCGCCGGCGGGGTTCATGTCGTAGGGTTCGATCGAAAGCCCGAGCCCGTTCTTGTGGCCATACTTCTTCACTTCCCCGGCATGATTCACCAGCACCAACTCCTGCGCCGTCAAGCGGAGGTCCCAGAGAAACCGTTCTGACTTCTCAAGGCTTTCCACGGCCCGACCGGTGTATGCGAGAAGCCACGGCCGGGCATCATAGCCGCGCCTCTTTTTGAACTCGTCGAGGAACGATGGCGTCCAGTTCTGAGAGCCGGATTCCCAGCTATCCATGTGCAGGGAAGTCAAGCCGTGCTGTTTCGCACGCGGACTGACCTTATCTAGCAGAACTCCGACGAAGTGGCTGAGATGATCGTCCAACGCCTTCGCGTCGAACTTGTCGGATTCGAGGCCGATCGCGGTGGATGGCGCGGGCCGGGTGCTGGCCCCCGTGGGACGGCGTCCCATGCGGACAATCGTCCAGTCCCCGGCCGGGACATTCCACTTGAGGGATCCGTCGGGCTTGACCTGCTTCGTTAGATCAATGATCTGACCCGGCTGGATGACGCCCGTCGGCCCTGGCTCCGTGTATCTTGCCGGAGTTGGCAGATAGGGCTTCACACCCGGTTTGCTGGAAAACGGATCCCTGAAAAACAGCGCCTTCTCGTCGATATCGGCAATGAGCGGTTTGCGGCTGGGGAAGGCGAGGACGGCCACATCCTCGTAAAAGGGGCTGGCCATCGTGTGCCACTCGGTCGATCGCTGCTTTGGCATGGGAAGCACCGCCGCATAACTCTGTGGCCCTTTGAGCTCAACCGAGCTGAAATCGAGGTGCTGCATCGCTTGCTCCGGCTTGACCCATGGGCCGCCGCTGCCACACCAGCCCGGACCGATCCCGAGGGTGATGTCGATGCCCAGGCGTTCCGCGTCGCGGACGGATTGGACGAAAATCTCCTGCCACTTGGGGCTCATGAACGCCACCGGGCCCGCCGGCGGCTCGCCGATGTCCACTTCAAGAAATATCAGGTTGCCAAGACCTGCCGCTTTCATGGATTCGAGGTCGGCGGTCATCTCCTTGGCATTGAGATTTCCGTTCAAGAAATACCAATACACCCCGGGTCTCGCGGAGTCCGGCGGATTGAGGAAGCTATTTCCCATCTCGCCCGCAGCCAGAACACTGATATACAGCGCACATGGAACAAGCGTCATTACTATTTTCTTATACATTTTGGCGGGTCACTGTTGATTCATAGGAATTTAGAAATCGCGTGCAGCCGCTTTACGGTGGCGGCGGACGGTCTCTTTCGTTGAACAACGCCGGGCAGAGATTCGGGAATCAGGGACCCAAAAGGAACGTGGTGAAGGACATCGTGGCGTGATTCCGGCCGTTGGGCTTTCCCGAAACCCACTGAACGATGTGCAGAGGTCCTACAGCTTGCTCAACTTCGTGACGCGACCGGTTTGATTCCAGTCCTGGACATAAAGATTGCCTGCTTTGTCAAAGCTAACTCCGTGTGGAGCGGTGAAAATCCCGAGCCGTTGGTCTTGAGGCGGGACGCCGAAATTCGCCCATTGTGCCTGATTCGGATTGTCACCGAGGAACGAAACCGGCGTGCCGGTCTTGTCGATAATTGTGACCCGGGATTCGAGTTCGGCCACGGCCAGAACGTCGCCGAAAAAGCTGACGGAGCAAGGACGGCGCAAATTTCCGGCGTGGACGCCAATCCAATTCCCTTCAAGATCGAAGTGCACCAAGCGGCGCTTTTCCCGATCGGCCACCAGCAAACGCGGTGCACCAAATCGGGTGTCAATTGCCAATCCGTGCGGAGTGTTGAATTGTTTCTCATCCTCGCCTTTGCTGCCGAAGGACTTGATGATCTTTCCCGTCGCGTCGAATTTGTGAATGATGTTCGAGCCATAGCCCATCGAAACAAAAATCGAGCCGTCGGGCGCGACAGCGACTCCGGTGACCCCACCCCAGCCACCGGGCACTTCGCCGGTGCTCGCGTTGGGAATCTCGAGGAGCAATTTACCGTCCGTATCGATTTTACAGACGCGCAACGGCGGGGTATTGCTGTTAAGTTGGGCCCCGTAAATCGCAGCCTTGCCATTTTCCTGTCGGATCGCCAAGGCGTGGAATCCACGACATTCCGGCGCGATGGTGCGGATGAATCTGCCATCGGGCTGATAGACAATCACCGAAAGTGCGGAGTCGGTAGACACATAAATCAATCCGGACGTGTCATCCACGACCACCCCACCGTGAGTCGGGCCGATGATTTTGCCATCCGGCAACTCGCCCCAATGAGGCACGGCCTCGTAGGACCATGCACCATTGCCGGTCCGCACGGCCGTCTGCGGATCATTGCCCGGCTTGGTGCCGGGATCGGGGTGGGCAAATGCAAGCGGGGCGATGAAGAATGCAATCAGGTAACGCATGGCGCGGCGATTTTGACTGATTTCGGCAGGCATATCAAGCACCAATTTGCCAATTCACCTCTGAGAACATGCGGAACGGCATCTACTTCCCCCTACTGAACTGATAGCACCCTTCACTTCAAAGGTTCCAGCGACAAAACGGACAGACCGCCGCGAGGGGTCTTGTCCGGGCCTGCTTGCGCAGGTATTTCGGCCATTCCGTCAGTCACAGGCACATTCACCACATTTCCCTCCATCCACAAGTCTTTGATAGCGATCTGATGGCAGTCCCAACCCCGCATCGTCGCGTCCAAATCGAGGAGCAGACGCAACGGTTTGTATTTTCATGGATATTCCATTGGGGCCACCGAGATCAACTTCCAGGCAATTGTCGCCGCCTCGGTTAATGTCTAACGATCACCTCCGAAGCTTGCGTCTCTCATGGCTGAGATAGGGACGTTCGATGGCGGCGGCAAGAAGCACGCGGGAAGAGAACCAGAACGTCTGATAGAACAAATGGGCGAATTCCGGGAATTCCCGCGAAATCGCCGATTTTTGCGTTTCAGTTCTCAGCTTTTCAGGTTTCATTCCCCCGATGGCCGATGTCTTCACCCCCGAAAAGCGCTCCGAGGTCATGTCCCGCATCCGTGGACGCGACACCAAGCCCGAGCTGGCCTTGCGCTCGATGCTTCACCGCCTTGGTTACCGCTTCACGGTGAACGGTCCCAGGAACCGCTCGCTACCGGGCAGGCCCGACCTTGTCCTGCCAAAATACCAGACCGTGGTCTTCGTCCACGGCTGCTTCTGGCACGGCCATGCGCACTGCAAGAACTTCCGCCTGCCCGCGTCCCGCACGGAGTGGTGGAAGGCGAAGATCGAGGGCAACCAACAGCGCGACCGGCGCAACGAGGCCACTCTCCGCAGCATCGGCTGGCACGTCGTGACCATCTGGGAATGCGCACTGAACAGCGCCGCCGCCCGCGACTGGCTCACCGCACGCCTGCCCGCCCTGCTCGGCAGGCCGCTCGAGTCATTCCCCGATGAATTGTCCAGGGTCGCAGAGGATGCCACGCCCTACGGAAAATGAACCGCTGCGCCCGCTCGGTGACCCCATTTCCAGTGCGACCATCGTCCGACCTTTCACGCCACGGTCTTTTCATGTGATTGATTTTCCGTTGATCAGGGACATTGCCTTGACTGTGGAGTGCGCGCATTGTTCGAAAATCCTGGGCCAGGAGAGGGTGACATGCTGCCTGAAGCGCACCGAGATGAGCGCCACCCGCATGA
>CAIVSK010000276.1 GCA_903908495.1 Akkermansiaceae bacterium | reverse complement strand
GCAGCGGCCTCGAGCTTCTTGAGTTGAGCGCTCAGGTATTCGCCGCAAGGCGTCACGCTGCCGTCCTTCAGGCGGATCTGGTAGGGCTTGCCGGTGGTCGATGACACGCTGGCCGCCTTGGCGATGAAGTCGCTGGCGGTCTTGATGTCCTTGTCGTTGGACTGCCACTTGCCACGCAGGAACTTGGCGGCCGTGGCGGCATTGTAGTCGCTGCCATTGCGCACGAAGCTCGCTCCCGGCAGGCCTTCGATGTGGGCGATGAGCGCCTCAATCTTGGCCTTTTCGGCGGCGGGTGCCGTCGATGCGCGCAGCGGCAAGCCGGTGGCCAACAGCAGCAGAAAACTCAGGGCGGCATGAATAAAGGTGCGCGGGGTCATATTTTTCACCCGCAATGAGTGCCTCAGTGGTAAACTTCGTCAAGGGCAATCCCCTGAATGCCCGCAATTTGACGCGCAAACCCGCAGCCAATCTCATGCCATCCCACAGCGCCCCCCCGCTCATCCGCCGTGCCATCCCCACCGGCGAGGGCACCTTCATCGCGGAGTATTCGGCCTGTGGGCTGGCGGGCTTGGATTTCCCCGCCGCCACGCCCGATTCTGTCAATTTGGCAGGAGGACAGGCATCCAGCCTGTCATGGACGACGGGCATCCAGCCTGTCGTTTCATGCGCGGACAGGCGGGACGCGCTGTCTTCCCTCACAGGCGGGACGCCTGTTTTCCGATCAGAGAGCATTCAATTGACGGTATTGGCCGCCCCGCCGCCCCAACTCGACGAGTGGCACTCCCTCACCATCCGCGCGGTGCACACCGCACTCGCCGGCCAGACCCCGACCCACCTGCCTCCGCTGGACCTGACCCGGGGCACCCCGTTTCAGCAGTGCGTGTGGCGCGAGTTGCAGAATATCGCCGCCGGCCAGACCCGCAGCTACGGCGAAGTCGCAGCCGCCCTCGGCCGGCCCAAGGCCACCCGCGCAGTGGGCAGCGCCTGCGGTGCCAACCCGCTGCCGCTGCTCGTTCCTTGCCACCGCGTGCTGGCTGCCGGCGGCCGCCTCGGCGGATTCTCCGGCGGCTTGCCGTGGAAACTCCGCTTGCTCCATGCCGAGGGCAGCGCACCACCGCCCCGGCCCCCGCGCCATGCCGAGGCGCATCGAGCCAAAAATGGCTTTTTTTGAGGTTGCGCCGAGGGCGGGAACGGGCCACCATCCCTTAATCGGAATGGCATCGGGTGATGGCATTCCGCGTTTGCACCATGCTTTGACATTACCGGCACGGACGCTAATCAACCATAAGGCATCCGATGGATACCCCCACCGCACCGCCATGACCCAGCCCACAAAGCCACCCGCAGCCACGACCCCGCAGGCGGACCTCCTCCGCCAGCGCGCCGAAACGCAGATCAAGCTCGCCCCCGAGACCCCCGAGACCCCCGAGACCCTCCGCCGGACGCGGCATGAGTTGCGTGTCTATCAAATCGAGCTGGAGCTCCAAAACGAGGAACTGCGGCGCACCCAGACGGAGCTCGCCGCCGCTCGCGAGCGCTATTTCAGCCTCTTCGATCTGGCACCGCTGGCCTACGTCACCATCAACCACGCGGGCTTGATCATCGATGCCAATATGGCCACCGCTGAATTGTTAGGATTGGCCCGCGCCGACCTGCCCAAGCAACCGCTTGCCCGTTTCATCCTCTGGGATGACCTGCCGCTCTTCGCCACACACCGCAGCCAACTCTTCGCGGGCGAGTCCCCGCAAGTCTGCGAACTGCGCATCGTTCTACCCGGTCAACCGCTGCGCTGGGTCCTGCTGACAGCCACCCTCGACCAAACCGAAGGCAGCGAACCCATGTGCCGCATCGTGATGAACGATATCACCGATCGCAAACAAGCCGAAGCATCGCTCCATATCAAAAATTTTGTATTCGATTCTTCGGTTGCCGCCAACAGCATCGCCAGTCTGGGAGGATTTATCATCGAGGTCAACGACGCATTCCTCCGCCTTTGGGGCTATCCCGCCAAGGACGAAGTGCTCGATAAACCCATCCAGCACTTTTTCGTCGATCCGGAGGAGGCGGCTGCCATGATCGAACGGCTTAACCAGTCCGATCGTTGGGAGGGCGATTACCTGGCGAAGCGCAAGGACGGCAGCCTCTTCACCGCCTACGGTACCGCTTCCGTCGTGCGCGATGCCCAGGGCCGGGCGCTCGGCTACCAAGCCGCGCTGTTGGACATCAGCGAGCGCAAGCAGGCGGAGGAGGCGTTGGCGGAAAGCGCCCGACGGCTGAATGAGGCGCAGTTCCTCGCAGGCCTGGGCAGCTACGCGCTACAGATCCCCAGCCTCGAGTGGCGCGGCTCCGAGGTGCTGGATCATTTGTTCGGGATCGACGCATCCTATCCGCACACCATTGACGCGTGGTTGGCGCTCGTCCATCCCGATGACCGCCGCATGATGGAGGAATATTTCACGACCGAGGTGTTAGGCTCGGGCCGGCCCTTCGACAAGGAATACCGCATCATCCGCCACTGCGATGGGGTTGTGCGCTGGATGCACGGCCTCGGCAAACTCGAAGTGGATGGCAACGGGTGCCTGCAATCGATGCTCGGCACCATCCAGGACATCACCCAGCGCAAGCTGGTGGAGGAGACATTGGCGGAAAGCGCCTGCCAACTCAATGAGGCGCAGTCCCTCGCAGGTATTGGCAGCTACTTGCTTGATGTCCCCTCCGGGGTGTGGCGCAGCTCGGAAATATTGGACTCGTTGCTAGGGTTTGCAGAACCCGCGCCGCGCACCCCTGCCGACTGGGCGGCGGTGATCCATCCGGACGATGCCGTCATCATCGACGACTACTTCAAACGTGAGGTGCTGGGCAAGGGCCGGACGTTCGACCGGGAGTACCGCATCATCCGCCTCAACGACGGGGGGGAGCGTTGGGTACACGGACTCGGCAGACTCGAGTTCGACGCCCACGGCCAACCGCTCAAGATGCTCGGCACCATCCAGGACATCACCCAGCGCAAAATGGCGGAAAGCGTGGTCCAACACCTTGCTTCCATCGTCGAATATTCCAACGATGCCATCATCGGCAAAGACATGGATTCCATCGTCACCAGTTGGAACCGGGGCGCGGAGCGGACTTTCGGCTTTACCGCTGGCGAGATTGTGGGCACGTCCATCATGCAGATCATCCCACAGGCGCAGTGGGCGGAAGAACAGCAGATCATGGAAAAAATCCGCTGCGGTGAAAGCACCGATCATTTTGAAACCGTCCGCCAAACCAAGGACGGTCGCTTGATTGATGTGGCGGTGACCGTCTCGCCGATTCTGGATGCTGCCGGCGCGGTCATCGGGGCGTCGAAAGTGGCGCGCGACATCACCGCGCTCAAGCGGGCGACCGATTTACTCCGCCATGTGGTTAACAGCATTCCCGATTACGTGTTCTGGAAAGACCGCAACTCAGTCTTTTTGGGTTGCAACTACGGCTTCGCCAAATTCGCCGGGGTGGATTCCCCCGCTGACGTCGTTGGCAGGACCGATTACGACTTGCCTTGGCGCAAGCCCGAGGCCGACTACTATGTTGCAATGGACCATCGGGTCATGGAAAACAACCGGCCCGAATATCATATGATCGAATCGCTAACCGTGGGCGAGGGCAGACGCGCCTGGCTGGAAACCTGCAAGGTGCCGCTGTGCGATGCGCAGGGCCGGGTCATTGGTATCCTGGTCACCTTCATGGACATCACCGAGCGCAAGCAGACCGAGGAAAACCTGATGCTGACGCGCTTCAGCATGGAGCACGCGTCGGAGGCACTGTTCTGGATGACGCCCGACTCGCGCCTCGTCGACGTCAACGACGCGGCCTGTCGCTCACTCGGCTACTCCCGCGACGAGTTGCTGCGATTGAACGCGGCTGAATTCAACCCGGACTACGCCAACCACAAGTGGGTCGAGCACTTCACCATGCTGCGGCAAGCCGGGTCACTCAAATTTGAATCCCAACTGCGCGCCAAGGACGGCCGCCTCATCCCGGTGGAAATCATCGCCAATCACCTCCAGTTCGGCAACACCGAGCTCAATTGCAGCTTTGTGCGCGACATCACCGAGCGCAAACAGACTGAGGAGGCGCTGCTGGCCACCAACCACCAACTCGAAGAAGCCACCGCCCGCGCCAATCTGCTCGCCGCCCAAGCCGATCGCGCCAACGCCGCCAAGAGCGAATTTCTCGCTAACATCAGCCATGAAATCCGCACCCCGATGAACGGCGTCATCGGCATGAACGGACTGCTGCTGGATACCGAACTCACCCCCGAACAGCGCCACCACGCCGAAACCGTGCGCGCCAGCGGCGAAGCCATGCTCGGCCTCATCAATAACATCCTCGATTTCTCCAAAATCGAGGCCAATAAATTCGAGCTGGAGCAACTCGACTTCGATCTGTCCGAACTGCTCGAGGATCTCACCGCGACGCTCACCCTGGAGGCCAGCGAGAAAGGCTTGAGCTTGAGCTGCAGCATCGATCCGGCGGTGCCCGTGCTGCTGCGGGGCGATCCGGGCAGGCTGCGCCAAATTCTGGCCAACCTCGGCAACAACGCCGTCAAGTTCACTCATTCCGGGGAGGTGGCCATCCACGTCGCCGTCGCCGAAATGAGCGCCGACAGCGTGCTGTTGCGCTTCACCGTGACCGATACGGGCATCGGTATCCCTGCTGACAAGATCGGCCTGTTGTTTGACAAATTCAGCCAGTTGAATGTTTCCATCACCCGCCGCTACGGCGGCACCGGTCTGGGGCTGGCCATTTCCAAACAACTCGCCGAGTTGATGGGCGGCCAATCCGGCGTGACCAGTGAAGAGGGCAAGGGGTCTGAATTCTGGTTCACCGCCCGCTTCGTCAAACAGCCCCCCTCCGCCTTGCCGCCACCCGCCACCGCCGCCCGCAGCGTCAGTCACCTGCGCAGCCTGATGCACGGACGCAAGCTGCGCGTCCTCGTCGCCGAGGATAATATCACCAACCAGCAGGTGACCCTGGGCATGTTGCGCAAGCTCGGCCTGCGTGCCGATGCCGTAGCCAACGGCGCGGAGGCGCTCAAGACGCTGCGCTTCCTGCCCTATGATCTGGTGTTGATGGATGTGCAGATGCCGGTGATGGACGGCATCGAGGCCACCCGCCAAATCCGCAAACTCCATCCGCCCGGCAGCAATCACCGCTTGCCGATCATCGCCATGACCGCCTACGCGATGCGCGGCGACCGCGAGCGCTTCATCAATGCCGGTATGGACGATTACGTCCCCAAACCGGTGTCATTGCAGGCCTTGGCCGAGACCCTCGCCAATTGGCTGCCACCGGGGGCCGCGAGCGCCGACGATCAGCCCGAGGCTGCGCTGCCCGCCGCCAGGGTGCCGGTGACCAAGCCGTTGCCAGCCGCGGTGCTGCGGGTCTTTAACGAGGAGAGCTTCATGGAGCGCATGTTGGACGATGAGGAGTTGGCGTCCCAGATCATCCGGTGCTTTCTCACCGAGCTGCCGCAGCAGATCGCGGCCTTGAAGCTGGCGCTGCGCTCCGCCGACTCCGCCGCCGCCGCCAACCTCGCACACTCCATCAAGGGGGCCTCCGCCAATGTGGGCGGCGAAGCCCTGCACGCCGTGGCCTCCTCCATCGAGGATGCCGCGCGCAACGACGACCTGCCCGCCGTCCTGGCTCTCACGGACGAGCTCGAGGCGCAATTCGCCCGCTTGCGCGAAATCATGAGCCGCATCCTCAAGAGCCACTTTGATCCTCAGGAATAACCCGGTAGGGACTCCAAATCTCCAAGCTGCTGCCCTCGCGCGGCGACTCGTCCTGCGGGTCGGCCAGAATGCTGCTGCCCCATCCGGCCCGCTCCGCAGCCGTGGCCTGCGCACCGCGCCGCTCAGCTTGCGAGAGGCTCGCACGGCTACGCTTCTCCCGTGAACGCGGGCGGCTGGTGAGGGAACTGGACGCTGGAATCTTGATGGATTTCATGGCGGGATATGGCGCTTGGTGGTTGGCCCCAGGCGGATTGCCTCACCTTTATTGGCAGACGCTGGGATTGGTTAACCTATCAGTTCGCGCGGATGCCGTCCATAGGGCTTTCGCTCACCCGTCTGTAGGTTTTCCCGACCAAAGACTGCCCTCGCCCCATGCAAGAGGGCTGCTCCCGCCAAGAGGGGCTCGCGCGGCTCGCCCGTGAGTCTTCAAGAGCGACACAAAACGTCTAGGTGTGCCAACTTGTCTCATCTAAAGTGCGACAAATTGTCCTGATGTCAGTTGTACCTTCCCCATGAGATCCCTTGTGAAAATTCACAAGTGTCGTATTTCCAATATATTATCGTATTGAAGTTGGATCCGGCACGCGTCCTGCGATAAGGCAAGTGCAACCCCCGTCACCACGGGAAACCAAAAGGAACCAACGTTATGTCAAAAATTCTCGGAATCGACCTCGGCACCACCAACTCCTGCATGGCCGTCATGGAGGGCGGGGAGTCCACAGTGCTCGAAAACTCGGAGGGTGCCCGCACCACTCCCTCCATCGTCGCCTTCGCTAAAAACGGCGAACGCCTCGTCGGCCAGGCCGCCAAACGCCAGGCCGTCACCAACCCGAAAAACACGATTTTTTCGGCCAAGCGCTTGATTGGCCGCAAGTTCACCGAGCTGACCGCCGCCGACAAGCGGATGCCCTACGCCATCGTGGCCGCTGCCAATGGCGATGCCCACATTCAGGTGACCGTCGCCGGTGAGACGAAAACGTATTCGCCGCAGGAAATTTCCGCCATGGTCCTCGGCAAGCTCAAGGCCGATGCCGAAGCCAAGCTCGGCGAGAAAATCACCCAGGCCGTCATCACCGTGCCGGCGTATTTCAACGACTCGCAACGCAATGCCACCAAGGCCGCCGGAGAAATCGCCGGCCTCGAAGTGCTGCGCATCATCAACGAACCGACGGCGGCCGCCCTCGCCTACGGCCTCGATAAGAAGGCCGACGAGAAAATCGCGGTGTACGACCTCGGCGGTGGCACCTTCGATATCTCGGTGCTCGAAATCGGCGACGGCGTGTTTGAAGTGCTCGCCACCGACGGCGATACCCAACTCGGCGGCGACGACTGGGACAACCTGCTCATCCAGTGGGTCGTGGCCGAGTTCAAAAAAGACCAGGGCATCGACCTGTCCAGCCAGCCCGACGCGCTCCAACGCATCAAGGAAGAAGCCGAAAAGGCCAAAATCGCGCTGTCCTCCACCCAGTCCTACGACATCAGCCTGCCCTTCATCACCGCCGACGCCACCGGCCCGAAGCACATCCAACTCACGCTCACCCGCTCCAAGCTCGAGCAGCTCACCGACACCCTGTTCGAGCGCACCAAGCAACCCGTCCGCAATTGCCTTGCCGCCTCCGGCCTCAAACCGTCCGAAATCGATGAGCTGGTGCTCGTCGGTGGCATGACCCGCATGCCCAAGGTGGTCGACGTGGCCCGCGAACTCGCCGGCCAAACACCCCATCAAGGGGTCAACCCCGACGAGGTCGTCGCCATCGGCGCGGCCATCCAAGGCGGCGTGCTGCGCGGCGATGTGAAGGATGTCCTGCTCCTGGATGTGACCCCGCTGACCCTCTCCATCGAGACGCTCGGCGGCATCGCCACCGCCATGATCGAGCGCAACACCACCATCCCCGCCAAGAAAAGCCAGACCTTCTCCACCGCCTCGGACAATCAGCCCGGCGTCGATATCCAGGTCTGCCAGGGCGAGCGCAAGATGTTTGGCGATAACAAACGCCTCGGCAATTTCAAGCTCGACGGCATCGCACAGGCCCGCCGCGGCGAGCCGCAAATCGAAGTGACCTTCGATATCGACGCCAACGGCATCCTCCACGTTTCCGCCAAGGACAAACAGTCCGGCAAGGAGCAGAAAATCTCCATCCAAGGATCCTCCGGCCTGTCCAAGGACGAAATCGAAAAGGCCAAGCGCGACGCCGAAAGCCACGCCGACGAAGATAAGAAACGCGTCGAAAAAGTCGATGCCAACAACAAGGCCGACAACCTCATCTTCAGCGTCGAAAAACAACTCGCCGAACTCGGCGACCAGGCCCCGGCCGATCTCAAGACGATGCTCGAAGGCAAAATCAAAGCCGTCAAGGACGCCGTCAGCAGTGACGACGTGACCCAAATCAACAGCGCCGTCGCCGATCTCGAAAACTCGCTGCAAGCCCTCGCTGCCGCCCAACAGGCCCAGGCCGCCGCCGGCGCTGGCCAGCAGCCAGACGTCGAGTCCCCCCCGGAATCCCACGAGCCCAAACAAGCCAAAGGCAAGGTCGTGGATGCCGAGGTGGTCGACTAATTGCCAGAGTCAAGACACAGGACGCCAAGATAAGAAGACCCCTTGCTAACATTTTCTTATCACCGTCTTGTGTCTTGCGTATTGAAGTCTTGAGTCTTTCTCTCTCACCGAAACCAAACAAACAAACAACACCACAAACATATGGCTAACATCAAACCACTCGGACAGCGCGTCCTGGTCAAACGTCTCGAAGCCGAAGCAATCAGCTCAGGTGGCATCGTCCTGCCTGACACCGCCAAGGAAAAACCCCAGGAAGCTGAAGTCCTCAGCCTCGGCACGGGCGGCAAGGACGACAATGGCAATGCCATCGAGTTCACCGTCAAGGTCGGCGACAAGGTCCTCATCTCCAAGTACGGCGGCACCGAAGTCAAACACGACGGCCAGGAAGTGCTCATCATCAACGAAAGCGACATCCTCGGCATCGTCGGCTGAAGCCGACAGGTCATTCGTGACAGGTTAGAGGTTGTTGGGTGAAGTGCCCATGACCCAGCCTGAGCGGAGGACCTCCCTATTCCAGTAATAACAAATAACCAATAACTTCCAACTAACACACACATTATGGCCAAACAACTCCAATTCGACGAAGCCGCCCGCCAGGCCCTCCTGCGCGGTGTGGAAAAACTCGCCCGTGCCGTCAAAGCCACCCTTGGGCCTGCCGGACGCAACGTCATCATCGACAAGAAATACGGTTCCCCGACCATCACCAAGGATGGTGTGACGGTGGCCAAGGAAATCGAGCTTGAGTGCCCCTACGAAAACATGGGTGCCCAACTCATTCGCGAAGTCTCCAGCAAGACTTCGGACATCGCCGGCGACGGCACCACCACCGCCACCGTGCTGGCAGAAGCCATCTACAAGGAAGGCCTGCGCAACGTCACCGCCGGTGCCAATCCCATCTCGCTGCAACGCGGCATCATGAAGGCCACCGAAGCCATCGTCGCCCAGCTCCAGAAGATCTCCAAGCCGGTGTCTGACGCCAAGGAAATCGCCCAGGTTGCCTCGATTTCGGCCAACTCGGACGAAACCATTGGCAGCATCATTGCCGAAGCCATGGACAAGGTCGGCAAGGACGGCACCATCACCGTGGAAGAAGCCAAGGGCATCGAAACGACCCTCGAAGTGGTCGAAGGCATGCAGTTCGACAAGGGCTATCTGTCGCCCTATTTTGTCACCAATCCCGAGAGCATGGAAGTGTATCTCGAGAATGCCTATATCCTCATCAACGAGAAGAAGATCTCCTCGCTCAAGGATATGCTGCCGCTGCTCGAAAAGGTTGCCAAGACCGGCCGCCCGATGCTCATCATCGCCGAAGACGTCGAAGGTGAAGCCCTCGCCACCTTGGTGGTCAACAAGCTGCGTGGCATCCTCAACATCGCCGCAGTGAAAGCCCCCGGCTTTGGCGACCGCCGCAAGGCGATGCTCGAAGACCTTGCCATCCTCACCGGTGGCCGCGTCATCACCGACGACCTCGGCATCAAGCTCGAAGGCGTGGAGCTCAGCGACCTCGGTTCCGCCAAGCGCATCACCATCACCAAGGAAAACACCACCATCGTTGAAGGTGGCGGTACTTCCGAAGCCATCACCGGCCGCGTCAACCAAATCCGCCGCCAGATCGACGACACCACCAGCGATTACGACCGCGAGAAGCTCCAGGAGCGCCTCGCCAAGCTCGCCGGTGGCGTGGCCGTCATCAACGTCGGTGCCGCCACCGAAACCGAAATGAAGGAAAAGAAAGCCCGCGTCGAAGACGCCCTCCACGCGACCCGTGCGGCCGTTGAAGAAGGCATCGTCGCCGGCGGTGGTACCGCCCTGATCCGCGCTCACGCGGCCATCGGCGACCTCGGCCTCATCGGTGACGAAAAGACCGGTGCCGGCATCGTCGCCCGCGCCATCGAATCGCCGCTGCGTCAACTCGTGGCCAATGCCGGCCGCGAAGCCGCTCTCATCGTTGAGCGCGTCAAGAGCAGCAAGGACGGCGTCGGCTACAACGTCGCCACCGACAAGTTCGAAGACCTCATCGCAGCCGGTGTGGTCGATCCCACCAAGGTGACCCGCACCGCGTTGCAAAACGCAGCGTCCATCTCGGGCCTCTTGCTCACCACCGAGTGCCTCATCACCGACCTTCCTTCCAAGGAAGCCCCGGCAGCTGGCGGCGGCGGTGGTCATGACCACGGCATGGGCGGCATGATGTAAGTTTGCCAGGCGGCGGCGGTTTGTACCTGCCCAGCCTGACAAAAGCATCTGCCAAACTCGCAGGATTCAAAAAAAGCCGGACGGGCAACCGTCCGGCTTTATTGCGTCGGTCTGGCCCCGTCACAGGCAGCCGTGATCCCGGGGAGGCGGGGCCGCTATCCGGCCGGACCGCCCTGACGGAGGCAGCAGCGGGTGCCGGGATCGAGCCAGAGCGGTGTCGCGCTGGCGCTTGCCACCGCAGTCCACACTTTTGCGATCCCTGCGCGGGCCAATGAGTGCTCGTCGCTTGCGCGGCCAACGTTTGGAGTGCGGCGCGAAGGGGCGGAGCCCGCCACGCCGCTTTGGCTTAAACCGGGCGCGCTGCGGCGTTCCATGTCGGCCCAGGCCGTCGGGTTAGCAGCAGGCCGCCACCGCGGCGCAAGCCGGGGGCGGAATCGAGGCCGGGAATGCCGGGCTGGCGGGGAGGCTCGGGTCGGCGACCGGAGCTCCGAGTGAGGTGTCGGGCATCAAGGTGTCGAGGCCGAGTTTGGCGAGCAGCGCGCGGTCGTCGGCGGCCTCGGGGTTGTCGGTGGTGAGGAGTTTTTCGCCGTAGAAAATCGAGTTGGCGCCGGCGAAGAAGCACAGCGTCTGGGTTTCGTCGGACAGGCGGGTGCGGCCAGCGGAGAGGCGCACCTTGGCCGAGGGGACCGCGATGCGGGCACAGGCGATCATGCGAACCAAGTCCAAGGGCTCGACCTGCGGGTTTTCCGCCAGCGGTGTGCCGGGCATGGGCATGAGCGAGTTGATGGGCACACTTTCCGGTGCCGGATTGAAATTGGAGATCACTTCGAGCAGGCGCAGTCGGTCGGTGATGGTCTCGCTGATGCCCAGGATGCCGCCGCAACACACCGCGATGCCGGCGTCCTGCACGTTGCGGATGGTGCGCAGGCGGTCCTCGTAGGTGTGCGAGGTGACAATGTTGGGGTAGTGCTCGGGGGAAGTGTCGAGGTTGTGATTGTAGGCGGTGACGCCGGCGTCGCGGAGTTGTTGGGCTTCGGCAGGGCCGAGTTCGCCGAGGGTCACGCAGACTTCCATGTTGAGGGTGGCGACGTCTCTAACGATGTCGAGAACCTGTTCGAAGCGCTCGGTGCCGCCGCGCACGCCGCGCCAGGCCGCGCCCATGCAGAAGCGGGTGGAGCCGGAGTCCTTGGCGGCGCGGGCATGCAGCATCACCTCCTCGCGTTCCAGCAGCACGTGGCTTTCCAGTTCGGTCTTGTAGCGGGCCGACTGGGAACAATAGGCGCAGTCCTCGGAACAGCCGCCCGTTTTGATGGAAAGCAGGGTGCAAAGCTGGATCTTGCCGTCCGGAAAACTGGCTTCATGCACCGCGTGGGCCCGGCTGAGGAGTGTGAAGAAGGGGAGATCGTAGAGGGCTTGCAGTTCGGATAGGGTCATGGGGAGAGGGGGGGGCGCTGCGCGCCGGTTATTGGTTATTGGGGAAGAGACGCAAGACGACAAGACGCGAGGCACAAGACGTAGATAGCAAAGATGAAGAGGACGGAAACGGAGCGGAGGAGTAAGAAAAAATCAGCCGTGCCGGCTCTTCTCTTGAATTTTCTTGTCTTGAGTCTTGCGTCTTCAAGTCTTGCGTCTTCCTTCTATCTTTTTCATCTCGCCCAGGTGCCGGAGACGGAGGGCAGTTGGCCTTGGCCGACGCAGGTGTAGTTGGTGGCACCCACGGCGCCTTCGAGCGGGATGCCGATGGCGCGTTTCCAGGCGCTGCTCATGCTTTCGCCGGTGTGACAGCCCCAGCTTTTGCACAAGGCATTGCGGGCAAACGCGGCGGCATGGATGCGCGGCAGATCCCGTTCATGCAGCCAGGCGATGGAAACCCCCACGACGTCATTGCTGTAATCCAGCATGAAGGCATAGCGGTTGGAGTGGCCGAAAAAATCGAAGGTGGTGATGGCCTCCGCCGGGCGCGTGTTGATCGCTTGGATGAGGCTGCCACCGCTGGTGACCCAGATGAGCTTGGCGTGGTACTTGGTGGCCAGATCAGATATCCGTTGGGTGTAGGAGACCTTGTCTTCGAGGCCGCGGGTTTGGTAGCCGGGTTGATAGACCATCCACACGATCGGGGCATCTGCACCGTAGACCTGGTGGATTTCATCCATGCGCACGGTTGAGGCGCGGATGAAGTTGGCCCACCAATGGTCGTGGCGGTCCTGGGGGACTCGCTTGTTTTCCCACTGGCGCAGGGCGGGTCCGCCGGTAACGATGACGTGCTCCGCCTGACTCGAGGCGGTCAGCAGCAGGCTGCAGACTGAGAGGAGG
The DNA here is from genome assembly GCA_903908495.1 of Akkermansiaceae bacterium. Taxonomy (GTDB): domain Bacteria; phylum Verrucomicrobiota; class Verrucomicrobiia; order Verrucomicrobiales; family Akkermansiaceae; genus Luteolibacter. The sequence continues at coordinate 11,727 of CAIVSK010000276.1, read as the reverse complement.
CGGAGCAAACGGGTCATCGGTGCGGGATGGATCAGGTGGGTTGGTTACTACACCCGTTGCGGATGATTTCAAGGAAACTTTGCGGCTCCAAGGCAGCACCGCCGATGAGTGCGCCGTCGATGTCCGGGCAGGCCATGAGTTCGGCGGCGTTGCCGGGCTTGACGCTGCCGCCGTATTGGATGCGGATTTTGGCGGCGGTGTCCTGGCCGTAGAGTTCGGCGATGACGGAGCGGACGAAGGCATGGGCGTCCTGGGCTTGCTGGGAGGTGGCGGTCACCCCGGTGCCGATGGCCCACACCGGTTCATAGGCGATGACGATTTCCGCCATGTCTTTGTCGCTGACGTTTTTGAGGCCGCCGGCAATCTGGGTGCGCAGGACATTTTCGAGTTCGCCGGCCTCGCGCTGGGCGAGGGTTTCGCCGATGCAAAAGATCGGTTTGAGGTTGGCCTCACGGGCCTTGTGGATCTTGGCGTTGATGACCGCATCGGTTTCGCCGTAGATGGCGCGGCGTTCGCTGTGGCCGAGGATGACGTAATGGACGAGGAATTCGCGCAGCATCAGCACGCTCACCTCACCGGTGTAGGCACCGGCGTCGTGTTCGGAGCAATTTTGGGCGGCGATTTGGATCGACTTGGCCTCATTGCTGGCGGTGGGGGAGTGGAGGACGTCGGCGAGTTTGGCGAGCGAAACGAAGGGCGGGGCGATGACGATGTCAGCGGCGAAGGACTGGCCCTGGAGTTTGGAGAGGAAACTCTTGACGAAGTCCTCGGTGGCGGATGCCCCCATGTTCATTTTCCAGTTGGCGGCGAAGATCGGTTTGCGGTTCATAGGTCGGGTAGTAGTGTTAGGGATGGAGACATTTGTGAGGGGATCAGGCGTCGCTGAGGGCGGCCACGCCTGGCAGGACCTTGCCTTCGAGCAATTCGAGGGAGGCACCGCCGCCGGTGGAGATGAAGGTCATTTGGTCGTCGAGGCCAAACTGGTTGACGGCGGTCACCGAGTCGCCACCGCCGATGATGGTGGTGGCACCGCGGCCGGTGGCTTCTGCCACCGCTTCGGCCACCGCGCGGGTGCCTTTGGCAAAGTTTTCGATTTCGAAGACGCCGACGGGGCCATTCCAGATGATGGTTTTGGCGTCGAGGATGATGTTGCGGAATTCCGTGATGGCGAGGTCGCCGATGTCGATGCCCATCCAACCGGGGGTGACGCTGCCGCCTTGGTCGAAGGACGGGGTGCAACGGGTTTGGGCACCGTCTTCGAATTTGTCGGTTTCGCGGGTATCGGAGGGCAGTAGGAAGGTTTTGCCCATGGTTTTCGCCTTGGCGAGGATTTCCAGGGCGAGGTCGAGTTTGTCGGCTTCCACCTTGCTATTGCCGACCTCGAAGCCCTGGGCCTTGCGGAACGTGAAGGCCATGGCACCGCCGATGAGGATGGTGTCGGCCTTTTCCATGAGGCTCATGATGACCTGGATCTTGTCGGAAACCTTGGAGCCGCCCATGATGACCACGAAGGGGCGGGCGGGAGTGGCGAGTTCCTGCTGGAGGTACTTGAGTTCACGCTCCATGAGAAAGCCCATCGCGCTTTGTTTGACGAAATGCGTCACCCCCTCGGTGGAGGCGTGGGCGCGGTGCGCGGTGCCGAAGGCGTCGTTGACAAAAATGTCGGCGCTGGCTGCAAGTTGTTGGGCGAAGGCGGGGTCGTTGGCTTCCTCCTCGGCGTGGAAGCGGGTGTTTTCGAGGATGAGCACCTCGCCGGGTTGGAGCGCGGCACGCAGGGCTGCGGCTTGCGCGCCGATGCAATCCGGGGCGAGCTTGACGGATTGACCGAGCAGGGTGCCGAGGTGGGCGGCGGTGGGGGCCAGCGAGTACTTGGCGTCCGGGCCGCCTTTGGGACGGCCCAGATGCGAGCAGAGCACCAGTTTCGCGCCGCCGGCCAGCAGGTGGCGGATTGAGGGCAGAGCGGCTTGGATGCGGGTGTCGTCGGTGATCGCGCCGTCTTTGAGCGGGACATTGAAGTCCACGCGCATGAGAACTTCTTTGGCGGAAACGTCGAGGTTGCGGATGGATAGCTTGGCCATGGGGAGGGAATAGCGCCCGAGAGCCGCCCCGGTGTCAAGCAATGCCTGCTTGGGCGGCCAAAAGTGTCAGAATTTGCGAGGGTTTTGAGCGAGGATGCGCGCTGCGGGAGGCCCCGGCGGGCATGCACGTCAGGTTGTGAGCATTTAGCGGATTGCTCGTGAGAAATCTCAGGCGTGCCCGCTTTCGCCTGCCTGGCCGATGGAAAACGCAGCCAGATCCTCGATCTCCCCAACTGCAACCACATGGCATAGTTTCTGGCGCAATTCCTTGGCACCGGGAAAGCCCTTGCAATAGGCCATCAAGCGGGTGCGCATGGAGGTGAGGGTTTGGCGTTCATTGCCATAGCGGGCGCTCGCCACCGCGAGTCGGCAATGCCGCAGGACCAAGTCCCAGCGCTCCGCCAAGAGCACGGGCACTGGCGTCCCGCCGCACTCCATGAACTCCTTGGCCTCGCGGAACACCCACGGGTTGCCCATCGCCGCGCGCCCGATCATCACCCCGGCCACTGCCGTCTCCCGCCGCCGGCGCGCCACTTCCGCCCCGCTGGCAATATCACCGTTGCCGATGACCGGCACCGCCACCGCCCGCGCCACCGCGTCGATCACCTCCCAATTGGCCTCGCCGCCGTAGCCTTGCGAGCGGGTGCGCCCATGCACCGCGATGACCCGCACCCCGCAATCCTCCAGCGTGCGGGCGACCTCCACCGCATTGATGCTCTCGCTGTCCCAGCCAATCCGCATTTTCGCCGTCACCGGAACCTGTCCGCCCACCGCCCGCACCACCCCGTTGGCCACCGCCGCCAGCAACGGGCAATCTTTCAACAACGACGACCCGCCATTGCGCGCCACCACCTTGTTGACCGGGCAGCCAAAATTGATATCGATGAAATCCGGTTGTTTCCAATCGACGATTTTGCGAGCCGCCTCGCCCATCCGGTGGCCGTCGGCACCGAACAATTGCACCCCCACCGGTCGCTGGGTCTCGGAAAACTCGGTGTATTTGCGCGTCCGAGCGTCGGCCTGCAATATCCCCTCCGCCGACACAAACTCGGTCACCATCACATCCGCACCCAAGTCTTTGCAGATTTCACGAAAAATAAAATCCGTCACCCCCGCCATCGGCGCGAGACACACGGGAAACCGACCCTTTGCAAACCATTCCAGCACGCCGCAGCCTAGCGCGGGCTGGGAGCCCCGTCCATCTTGCATGTCGCCAACCCGTCCGTGGCCGTCGGGGCTGAATTTCACTGGGCTGCAAGGACGAGGGTCCCGGGACGTTTCGTCGCGGCCTTCTCGAAAGTCACCAGCGTGTGGCCGCTGGCGTGGCTTGTGCCATGGATCAATCGGTCCACAAAGCCCGGCTTGGCGCTGGCCAGGTGCGGCAACGCCAGCACCGCACTGGCAACGGGTGTCATCGTGACCCCACTGTGCAGCGCAAAATTGGCGAGCATGGCGAGCGCATCGGCTTTCGAAATCTGATAGAAAGACTGCAGGGCGAAATAGGTCTCGGCGAGCACAAGGTCGTTGATATGGACGCTAACGCCAGCGGCACGTTGCTCCTCCAGAAAACGCAAAGCGCGGCGGAATAGCGGCAGAGGTTGGCTGACGAGGATGCGCAGGACGAACGATGTATCGAGACTGACAGCCCCGGCACTCATGGAGGTGTCCCAACGGGTGAGAGCTTCGCTGCGGCCTCGGCCGTCTAGCCTTTGGCAATGGCAACGCGAATCTGCTCCATTTCGTGACTCATGCCTGGTTTGAGGTAACGCTGGGAAATCGCCAGCCAAGGCGCGGCGGCCAGCTCGGCCGGCATCAACTCGGATGCCGCGGGATCAACGGCGGCGGGCGGCGGGGCATTCAGCCAGTCTTGGAAAAGCTGCACTGCCACCGCACGCAGCGGGCGGCCTTCCATCGCGCTGCGTGCCTTGACCCGGCGAAAAAGTTCATCTGGAATCTCAAGAGTTGCTTTCACGTTTACAGCTTCCTGTATTGCTGTATTCCTGTCAAGCGGGATTTTCTCTTCAAGTCTTGCCTCTTGGGTCTTGCTCCGCTCCAATCCTGCCGCCCCATCCCATCCCATCTCATTCCATCTCATCCCATGCGCATCCTCCTCACCACTTGCAGCTATCAAGACACCCCCGGCCCGCACCACGCCTTGATGGAGGCCCAGGGCTGGGACATCGTCCGCCAGCGCGGACCGCTCACCGAGGCGCGCATGCTCGAGCTCGCCGGCGACTTCGACGCCATTCTCTGCGGTGACGACGCCATCAGCCGCGCCGTCCTCGAGAAATCCCTGCCCCGCCTCAAGATCATCTCCAAGTACGGCATCGGCCTCGACAAAATCGACGTCCCTGCCACCAAGCAGCTCAACATCCCGGTCCTTTTCACGCCCGGCGTCAACCACACCACCGTGGCGGAACACACGTTTGGTTTGTTGTTAGGACTGACCAAGCACATCGTTACCACCGCCGCCGCCGCCCGCCGTGGCGAATGGCTGCGCCTCACCGGCCACGAAATCGCCGGCAAAACCCTCGGCATCGTCGGCCTCGGCCGCATCGGCAAGGAAGTGGCCATCCGCGCCCGCGCCTTCGGCATGGACGTCATCGGCTGCGACCCGTACTGGGACGACGCCTTCGCCGCCGCCCATGCGGTGACGCGTTGCGCCACCATGAATGAGGTGCTGGAGCGCTCCGACGTGGTATCGCTGCACTGCAATCTAACCGACGAAACGCGCGCCATGATCCGCCGCGACAAACTCGCCACCATGAAGGACGGCGTCGTCATCATCAACTGTGCCCGCGGCGAGATCATCGAAACCGCCGACGTGGTCGAAGCTCTCAACAGCGGCAAACTTGGCGGATACGGTGCCGATGTGCTCGATTGCGAGCCGCCGCCCGCCGATCATCCGCTGCTCAGCGCGCCCAACTGTGTCATCACGCCGCACATCGGCTCCCGCACCTACGAGAGTGTGCCGCGCCAGGCCATGAAGTCCCTCACCAACCTGATCAACGCCCTCGCCGGCAGCGGCGAGACCCATTGCGCCAACGGAGTGATCTGACACCAGAGATCGTGGGGGCGGGACGCGCAATACTGCTGACTTAGGGGGAGGATAGGCATCCTGCTTGTCATGGACGACGGGCTTCCAGCCTGTCATGGACGACGGGCTTCCAGCCTGTCGTTGCATGCGCAGACAGGCGGGACGCGCTGTTTTCCCTCACTGGCTGGAAGCCTGTTTTCCGATCAGTGAGCGTTCAATGGACCGTATTGGGCGGCCCGCCCGTTTGCCGAAAAATCCATTCGCCACGGCCGGAGGATTCTGCCACCCTAACGGCCGAAGCTGAACTCACGTCATCGTATGGAAGCCTTATCTCTGCTTGTGTTGCTGCTCCTGGCTTGGCTCATCATCGGACCCATCGTCGCTCTGGTCAGAGCGGGCGCTGCCAGAGGCGAGGCGCGCGAAACCCAACAGAACCTGCACAAACTCGAAAACGAGCTGCGCGCCTTGCGCCAGGAACTGCGGCTGTTGCGAGACTCCGGCAGCATTCCACCGCCGGTCACTCCCGCGCCGCTCATCCCTCTGCCGCTGACCGACCTGACACCAACCGGGACTCGCGAATGGTCGGACCGCCCGGCCTTGCCCGCCCTGTCTGAGGCAAGCGCCGCCATCCTCACCGGGCCGCCGTCCGCGCCTCCGCCGCCGCAGCCAGCCGCGCCGCCACTCATCCTGCAGCCCGTCGCTGGGCCGCCTGCGCAAACATCTTCAACGCCAGCGCCCGTCACCGCCCCTCCGGCAGAGCCGCCCGCCCAGTCGTTCGCGGAGCCTGCGGCCGCATTCTCGTTAGAGCAATTCATGGGGGTGAAATTGTTTGCCTGGCTCGGGGGCATTGCGTTGTTTTTCGGTGTCATCTTTTTTGTGAAGTATGCCTTTGAAAACGAGTGGATCTCCAAGCCGGTGCGGGTGGCGCTCGGCTTCGTGAACGGCACAGGATTGTTAGTTGGCGGGCTGGCGCTGCATCGCAAGGGAACCTTTCAAGTTTTGGCGCAGGCGCTGTGTGCCACCGCGGTGTTGATCCTCTACGGCGTCACCTTTGCGGCGCATGCCTATTACCATTTGGCACCGTTTGGAACGATCCCCACCTTTGCGCTGATGGCGCTCATCACGGTGGCCGCGTTCCTCATCGCGGTGCGGCTCAACGCGCTGGTGGTGGCGGTGCTGGGCATGCTCGGCGGATTTCTAACACCTGTATTGGTCAACACCGGCAGGGACAACCCGCTCGGCCTGTTCGGTTATCTCGGCTTGCTGGTCATCGGACTGCTGGCGGTTTCCCGGCATCGCCGCTGGGGCTTTCTGGTCACCGCCGCGGCGGTCGGCACAGTGCTGATGCAGTTGGCGTGGTTCGGCGAATTCTTCGTTCAAGGCCACTATGCCGAAGGCGCGAAGACTTTGATACCCATGGGCATTTTGGTCGGCTTCAACGCGCTGTTTCTGGGTGCCGCGTGGCTGGAGGAGCGGCGCCAGGAGCCTGTGCTCCACGCCGCGGGTTCGGCGCTGGGCCTGTGTGCGATCTCCATGCTGTTCGCGTTTGGCATGCTGGCATTCGTGCCGATGGGCGGGCGCGTGCCCTTGCTCTACGGGTTCATCCTGCTGGAAAACGTCGTGGTGCTGGCCCTGGTTTGGCTGCGCCCCCAACTCATTGCCGCCCAATTGTTCAACGCCTTGCTGACCTTTCTGCATCTGGCGTTGTGGACGGGGAGTTACCTCAATCCGGAGCGGCTCGGCATCGCGCTGGCTGCCTATCTGGTGTTTGGCGCGTTTCATGCGGTGGCCCCCGTGGTGCTGGCCCGCCTGCGGCCGGAATGCACGGCGGTGCTGCCCGCCAAGCTCTGGCCCTGGTTGGCACCGCTTTCCTTGCTGCTGATCTTGTTGCCGATCCTCCATCTGCCCGCCGTCTCGCTGCTGGTCTGGCCCGCGGTGCTCCTGATTGATTTGTTAGTCATCGGGCTGGCGGTGACCACCGGAGCGATGCTGCCGGTGGTCGCGGCGCTGGTCCTGTCACTGGTGCTGGCCGCCGAGTGGTTGCTGCACGCGCCGCCGTTGATCCATTCCCTAACGCCTTTCTTGTTCATCATCAGCGGTTTTGCCGCGGTGTTTGCGGTGGCCGGACGCTGGCTCAGCGGGCACAGCGCCGCAGCCGCTGGCGAGCAAGCCGGCCCACCGGCGCTGGAGCAACAGGTCGCCGCGGTCCTGCCAATCATGTCGGGAGCGCTGCCCTTCGCCATGTTGGTTCTAGCCATCCTGCAGCTGCCCATCGCCAACCCCTCGCCCGTCTTCGGGGTCGGCCTGCTGTTGGTCATTCTGTTGTTAGGACTGGCGCTGCGCAACCGCCAAAGCGAGCTGGTGCCCGCTGCGCTGGCCTGCATCCTGGCCGTGGAAGCCGTCTGGCACGTCAACCGCTTCGATCCCGCCTTTCCAAACATTCCGCTCGCTTGGTATCTGGGGTTTTACCTGTTGTTTTTGGTATTTCCCTTCGTTTTCCACCATGTCTGCGCGGCGCGGGTCTGGCCATGGACGGCCAGCGCGCTGGCCGGCGTCGGCCATTTCCTGCTCATCCATCATCTGGCGGGCCGGGCGTTTCCCGCCATGGACGGCAAAATGGGCCTGCTTCCCGCCGCCTTCGCCATTCCCAGCCTGTTGGCGCTGCTCGCCGTGATCCGGCGGTTTACCAGCCTGGATGACGTGCAACGCGGCAAACTCGCCTGGTTCGGCGGCGTCGGCTTGTTCTTCATCACGTTGATTTTCCCGATCCAGTTCGACCGCCACTGGCTAACTGTCAGTTGGGCGGTGGAAGGCGCGCTGCTGCTGTGGTTGTTCCGCCGCGTGCCGCATCCGGGCCTGCAACTGACCGGCCTGTTGCTGTTGGGAGTGACCTTCGTCCGGCTAACCCTCAATCCGGCGGTGTTCACCGATTATCCGCGCGGCTCGCACGCGCTGCTCAACTGGCACTTGTATACCTATGGCATCGTGGCTGCGGCGCAGTTTTTCGGCGCGTGGTGGTTCACCGATCCGGAGGAAATCCACCGCGAATTCCCGGCGCGCGGATTATTGCTAGGTTTCGGGAGCCTGCTGTTGTTCTTGTTGATGAACATCGAGATTGCCGACTTCTTCACCCCGCCCGGCGACCGCTGCGTCGCCTTCAACTTCGGCATCAACTTCGCCCGCGACATGACCTATAGCATCGGCTGGGGGTTGTTCGCGCTCGGATTGCTAGGCATGGGCATCCGGCACCGCGCCCGGCCCGCGCGCTATGCCGCCATCTGCTTGCTGGTGCTCACGCTGCTCAAGTTGTTCATGCACGACCTGTCCGCCATCGGCAGCATCTTCCGCATCGGCGCGCTCATCGGCGTCGCCGTCATCGCCTTCGTCGCCTCCTTCCTCTATCAGCAATTCTTCAACCGCTCCAAGGTGCCATGAAAACTTTCGTAGCGTCCGCCCTCATCGCCTGGGGCACGCTGGCCGCCGCGCCGGACAGCCATCACAGCGCTTGGCAATGGCGGCAAGATATCATCATCCCCGCCGCCGGCATGGTCCGGCTCGACCTGCCGCCACCCACGCTCAACGCATCCCGGGCCGACCTCGCCGACCTGCGCCTGTTGTCACCCGCCGGAGTGGAAACCCCGTATTTGGTTGAAATTCCGGTACCTGCAGCGCCCAAGCCACCCGAAACCGTGCCTCTAACGGTAAACCTGCGGCCTGCCGCGGAATCACCGGGCATCACCCGCATCATCATCGACCTCGGCGCGGCCAACCTCGATCTGGCGGACCTCAAGCTCGAAGTCACCGACCCCGTTTTCAGCCGCCACTACACCCTGGGCGTTTACGCCACGAATGCCGCCGGTCTAACCGCAATCACTCTCCTAACCAAAGGCACCCTGTTCCGGGTGTTGGGAGACCATGGATCCACCACCGAACAACTCATCATCCCGCTGCAGCAGCAAATCGCCGCCAAACAGCTCCTGCTGACTTTGATCAACGGCGACAGCCCGCCACTCAGCCTCACCGGCGCCAGCGCCCGCCGCTTTCCCACCACCCTGGCCTTCCATGCGGCACAAGCCGGCAGTTGGCAGCTGCTCACCGGCAATGCCGAAGCCGCCAGCCCCAGCTATGACCTGGCTCCACTCCGCGGGGAGCTCACCCAAGCCGGCGGCCTGCGGCTCAGCCCCGGCCCCTTGCAAGCCAAGGCGGATTTCCAGGTGCCGCCGGCGTTGCCCGGGGTGGATCCGGCGGGTGCCGGCATTGACCTGGCGGAGTGGGGGTTCCGCCGGGCGGTAAATGTCCCGGCTGGCGGCGTGATCCACATCGAGTTGGACCCACCCGCGCTGGCCCACTCCAGCAGCGATCTCAGCGACCTGCGGCTGGTGCAAGACGGCCGTCAGGTGCCTTACCTGCTTGAAGCGGAAACCCTCCCGCGCACGCTCAAACCCGTCGTCGTCGAGCGCCCCGACCCGCAGCGGCCGGGAGTCTCACGCTGGCAACTTTCCCTGCCGTTGGAAAATTTGCCGATCACCGAGTTGCTCGCCGAGTCGCCGGCACGGTTGTTCACCCGCAGCTTCGTCGCCACCGCGGAGCGCAAGGATTCGCTAGGCAATGGCTGGACCCAGACGCTTGGCACCGCCAGCTGGACCCAGACGGCAGGTTCCGACAACTCGCCAAGCGGTCTTCGCCTCGGGCTGTCGAACACCCGGCTGCCCGCCATTTTCCAGTTGGAAACCGCCAACGGCGACAACCCTCCGATCGCCCTGGAAAACGTCCGCCTTCAATACCGGGCACCCCTCATTGCCGCCAAGCTCGTCTCTGCCGCGCCGCTGTTCCTCTACTATGGCAACCCGCAGGCCGCCGCGCCCTCTTATGACCTGCGGCTCGTCCGCGACGCATTGCTCGCCGCCGACAAGCAGCCCGCCGAGCTCGCCGCCGAGGAAACCCTCAGGCCCGAGCGCCGGCGCAACGCTGAAACCAGCCCCGGCTCGCCTTGGCTGTGGGCGGCGCTGGCTTTGGTGGTGGTGGTTCTGCTCGGGGTCGTGGCCCGCATGCTGCCGCAGCGGGTCTAACCCAATCCGGCGAATCTCACCACGCGTCGGTGCGGAATGGCGAGGCGGGGAGGCCATCGCGGTTGTAGAGGTTGGCACCGTCCGGATTCATCTGATAGGCATAGCGCACGGCGACGGGTGCCTTCACCTGCGGCGAGGACACCGTGAGCGTGTTGTTGACGATGACCGCATCGGCCCAGAACCATTGCTTGTCGGCCCCGGCGATGGCAAAACGCTTGAGTTTCCCCTGTTTGTCCTCGACGGCCGGGCTGCGGCCGTCCTTTTTGCCAACCATCAGGCCGCTGCCGAGGTGGTCGAATGCCAGGCGCGCCTTGCCGCCCTCGATTTTGAGCGCCTTGAACAAGGGGCCGGAGACCTCGAGTTTCTGGCCGTAATCGCGGGCCAGCGCCCAGCGGGCGAGGCGCGCGCCTACGTCGTACTTGTTTTTCGGATGGATATCGCCGGCTGCGGCGAGCGGGACGGTGTCGAGGATGACGGCCATGCCGGTGTTAGGGATGGTCAGGGATTTGGTTTGGGCCTCGCGCAGTTTGGCCCAGCCGTTGCCGCCTGCGGGTTCCTCGCTCACGCCCTGGTAGCTGGCGAGTTGGACGTAGTAGAATGGAAAATCCCCCACTTTCCACTGTTGGCGCCAGCCGCCGATCAAGGATTTCATCTTTTCGTAATAGGTGTCGCCCTCGTCGCCATTGGACTCGCCTTGGTACCACAGCGCGCCCTTGATTGGCAGCGGCACGAGCGGATGGATCATCGCGTTGTAGAGGCCGCTGGTGCCGCCGCATTCGGGTGAGATCCACGGCTCGATGCGGGTGCCGCCCCAGTTGGTGTCGATGATGCCGATGGGCACCTTGGTTTTTTGGAGGATTTCGCGGGCGAAATAATATCCCACCGCGGTGAATCCCCCGGCGGTTGCAGGCGAGCACACTTGCCAAGAGCCGGCGACCGGCGCGTCGGTTTCCGGTTTGGGGCTATCCACCTTGTTGATCTTGATGAACCGGATTTTCGGCAAGTCGGCGGCCTTGATGTCGTCTGCGGCACCCAGGCACTGGCCGAGCGACATCTCCATGTTCGATTGGCCCGAGCACACCCACAGATCGCCGACAAGGATGTTTTTGAGACTCAGCCGGTTCTTGCCCTTCACCGTCAGTTCCAATTTGTCGCCGGCCTTGAGGGCTGCCAGCTCGACCTTCCACTCGCCTTTATCGTCCGCCTTGGTTGCGGCTGTCTTGCCGGCCAGCGCCACACTCACCGCTTCGCCGGCCTCCGCCCAGCCCCACACGCGCACCGGTTGCCCGCGTTGCAGCATCATGTTGTCAGTGAAAATCTTCGGCAGGCGCACGTCCGCCGAGGCGGGCATGGCGGAGACGAGGGCGGCGGCGACCAAAATCATCACGGGCTGGCGGCGACGGTGGATGGGGCGGGTGGGGTTCATGATGGAGTGGGCTGAACTTGAGAGCAGGCCAATGGTCCAACGTCGGCACGGCGGGAGTTCTTTCACGTCGATCCCGGCATCCGGTCGAGCAGCGGCTGGATTGGCCGCCACTGCGCG
>CAIVSK010000275.1 GCA_903908495.1 Akkermansiaceae bacterium | reverse complement strand
CCCCCCTGGGCGGTGATGACCAGGGTACCGGCATAGGTGAGAGCGTTGGTGCTGACCAGCCTGCTGCAGTTAGGTGTGGCCCCTTTGTTCACCGTCATCTGCAAGGCGCCCCCGAGCGTCACACTGGGAGCCGTCAGAGTGCTGGCTCCATCGAATGAAACCGTGCCGCCCGCCGAATCAGTTAGAGACGCCACAGTCTGGTTGAAGCCATTCAATGAAAGTCTTGCGGCTGACGAAACCGGCACGGCCGCCGCCGTGCCGAGGCAGTCGGTGGTGCCGCAAATGACGGATCCTTCGAGCACCTTCACCGCGAGGTTGGCGGTGGTGGCCGCGCCATTCAAGCGCACCGAGCCCGTCCCGCGTTTATAGAGCCCGAGACTCCCGACCTTCAGCGGGCCATTGATGATCAAGTCACCCGTCGCCGTATTCACGCCGGGGTCGATATCCACCGACATGCCATAGCCCGAACTAACGAGCTGGATGTTGGCATCCAGGACCGATCCGGAGGCATTGGCGGTGCACCACAGGCCGTTGCCATTGACGTCGAAGATGCCGATGCCAGCCAGGCCGCTGCCGTATTGGCGGATCGTGGTAGGCGCGTGCTGCAGGATGATCTGTCCGCTCGAGTTATAGGTTTTGCCTCCTGCCAGATAGAAGCCGGTGGTGGCCGCTACCCCGTCGCCGTCAATGGTGAGGTTGGTATTGGCATAGCCACCGCCGGTGCTGTAGCCGAGTTTGAGGGTTGCCCCCTGGCCCACTGCGTACGGGGTGTCGCCGGACTTGGCCTGCACTTCGAGGGTTCCGGCGCTGATGCGGGTGATGCCGGTGAAGGTACCGGCAGCGCTCAAGGTGAGATATCCCGAACCGGTTTTGGTGAATCCTTGGGTGCCGGCGAGCACAGCGCTGAGGGTCGTGGGCGTTTTGACGGCGATGGCGGGCGGGCCAATGGTCGCGCTCAGCGTCAGCGGGCCCGCGGTGCCGGTGCTCAGCGTCCAGCTGTGCTTGGCCGCGTTCAGGTCGTCAAACAGCAGCGTGCCGATGGCTTTTGCCCCGTCGAGGCTCACGGTCCTGTTTGCAGCGAGGTTCAGACCGGTGAAATCCGCCAGCACATCCGCGGCATTCGGGATGGTGCCGCCGCTCCAGTTGCCGGAACTGGCCCACGAGCCGCCATTGGCATTGGTCCAGACGCCTGAGCCCGCCGGAATGCTGATGGTCAGGGTGGCCGCCGCGCTGGTCACGCCATTGGCCACCACGGTGTAGCTCCCGGCGTCAGCGGCCGATACGCTGGCAATGACATAACTTGCGGCGGTGGCGCCAAGTATGTTAGATCCATTCAACTGCCACTGGTAGCTGGCGGGAAGCGGGCCGATGACGGAGGCCGTGAAGGTAGCGGGCAGGCCTTCGACCACCGAGCTGACAAGCGGCGAGACCGTCACGCTGGCCAGCCCGACCACTCCAGCTCCGGTCAAGCTGATGCTATCGATGCTTGCCTGGTGGACATTCGGGTTCATCGACTGCATGGCGTGGGTGAAAACGCCCGCATAGATGGTGCTGCCGAAGTTGCTGAGAGTGATCGTGTTGACGACGTTCCAGCTCACGCCGTCGGCCGAGACCGAGCTGGTGAAGATGTCGCCGCTGCGTTGGAGTTTATACCAACGATTGGCGCCACCGAGGTTGGCGGACCAGGCGTTGGCGTCGCCGTTGCCATTGCGCATCGTGTCGTCCTCGAAGTAGGTGCCACCGCCAACACTGCTGAACAGCGCGGCGAAGCGCGTCGTGCCGCCATCGCCCAGCGGTTGGCCGATGGTCGTGTTGGTGGTGCCACGCAGGATGATGCCCGCCCGCCAGTCGCTCGACGGCGCGATCCCGTCAGGCCCGGCGGTGGCCGGAGTGATGCCCGCCAAGCGCCCGATGAACGTGCAATCGCCTGTCACCCTGCGGGTCAGCAGGTTCATCCCGTCGCCGAGGATCGAATAGGTATTGCCCTGGATGCCCGCACCGGACGGATAGTTATGCATTTCCAGCGGATTCCACGCCCAGGCGCCGAAGTCGCCATTGGTCGTGGCGAACTGGATGGGTGCCGAGTCCAGGGTGTTGGTGTCGTTATAGACCACCCGCGCCCGGACCTGATTGAGCGGTGCCGTCCAGACCAAGGAATTGAACGTGAACGGCGCGGCGCTGTCCTGGCCGATAAAATAGTCCACTCCTTGGGTCAGGCGCTGGTAATAGGACGTGTAATCGGTCAGATAATATTGGACGCTGTTGATGGTGGCGCCATTGGCGGTGACCGAGGCACTCAAACCCGGGCTGGAATTCAGCACGCTGGCGTTGGCGAGCGGAGCGTCCAGGACGATGGTGGGTTCGCTGGCCGCAGGCAGCCGCGAAAAAGCGGACGCGGGCACATCCACCAGTGCAATGCCCGGTCCCTGCCACGCCAGCCCCAGGCCATCGGTGTAGGCGGTGGAGTTGACGGGGTTGGCGGCCCCTTTGAAAAACTGCAACCCGAAGGTGTGGCATCCGGCCGCCAGAGCGATGCCGCCATCCATCGACTGTGACGAGTTGTGGAGGCCGTCGAAGTTCATCACCGTGGTGCCGTCAATCACCAGTTTGCTGCCATCCTCGGAGTGCAGCGTGAAGGCATAGACGCCATCGGTCGGCACCGTGAGGTATCCGCTGTAGGTGAAACCATAATTGATCCGTCGTTTGCGCGGCGTCATGTCGGGAAATCCCACCGCCCCGCGGCTCACTGCCGTGAGCGTGGTGTAGTCCGGCAAGACGGACCAATCGCCGGTGGCGGCCTCATAATACTGATAGGACAGGCCGGCAACGGTGCCCGCAACCGTGATTGACGGACTGAGCGCGGCGGCCGCGGGAGTTATCAGATAGGTGCTGGTGTTGAAGAAAATGTCGGAGATTCTCAGACGCACGTATGGAGTGACGACCCCCGCAGCACCTAACAATTTTTGCCGGGCTTCGGGTTCATTTTCGGTGAACGTCACCGCCGCGGTGCCGGTATAACCCGGGTTGTTGAACACCTCGATGGTGTAGCCCAGTTGGGGTGAACTCGTCAGCGGCATCGACCATTGGACCAGCAACTGTGATCCCAGCAGCATCGCGCTGGAGTTGCTGACCACGATGGGATCAAACGTCGGCTGTGCCGGTTGGTTGCTGAGCGTCAGGGTGATCGGCACGTTGCTGGTGTAGGACGGCCCGACCGACGATTGCGCGGCGGTGGCGCCGTCAATCAACTCGCAAAACCCGCTGGAGGTGAACGAAACCTGGTTGGCCGCGCTCCAGGCGCCGCTCTTGTGGTAGTAGCCGCCGCCATGATTGACGATGTAGTTGCCGGTGTTGCCGGTGAAATTTTCCTGCCAGCCGCTCATGCCGTTGACGCCGGTGACGGCAAACGGATACTTGAAGGTGCCGAGGTGATACCAATTGCCGCTGACCGGCTCTTTCATCCACATCCCCTGATAGCCCAGGTGGGCCGTGCCATCGGCCGGCAGCCAATAGCGGACCACTTCGGTGGTCCACAGGTTGGTGGTGAATTGCGGCCAGTAGCCCTTGATGGCACAACTGCTGCCCTCGCCGATCTGGGTGTAGCCAACCATGTTAGGGCCGGCATAGACCGGGATTTGCTGGGCATTGGCTGGGGTGGCGCCGCTGGCCGGCCAGCAGACATATTGCACCAGTGTTTTGGTACCGCCGTTATTCTGGTGGGTAAAGCCGCCATAGAAATAGCCGGACCCGCCGTCCGAGCTGCTCACATTCTCCTCGTGAATGGCGTCGTAGATACCACCGGGGGTGTTCGGCGAGCGGTAGGTCTGAACAATGCAGTCGGACCCGTTGGCGACGTTATAGCGGTGGTATTGTGCGTGGGTCACGCCGGGCGCGAGCAAAATCGCGCTCAAAAAGGCCAGGCGGCACAGTGACTTCACCCGCCGGGGTGAAACGGGTTGAGGGTTTGGGAGGAGCTGGTCCATGTGGGTTGCGCAAAAGCTATAGCGGCGGAACGCAGGTGGCGAACGTATTTGTTGAGAAATGACTGGTATTAATCCCCCGCCGGATTGCGGTTTGGCCGCGCCTCCCGCGTTTTAGCTAGCTGTTGGGGCCGGACTGCGCCATACTTCACGGCAAGGGAGGAAATCATGAAAAAGTTTGCCTATTGTCTCGTCATCATCGCCATTTCCGCTGCTCACGCGGTGGCCGCCAACACTTGCATCAGCGAGTATTTCCGTGCCGACAAACTGGCCAAGGCCGGCCAAACCGCCGCCGCAGCCACCGCCATGGAACATGCCTTCCGCCTCGCGGTGACCGAGGGGAATGCTATCTATGTCGGCAGCGCCGGCAGCCGAGCTGCCTTTTTGCGCTATGATTCCGGCCGGGTGGTGGAAGCCGGCCAACTGGCGCGTGATGTCATTGGCCAGCTGGCCATTCCCGATGCCAGTCTGCCGTATGGCGGGGCCGCCCAACGGGCTGAGTTGTTCGGCTTTGTGGAACGCGGGTTGCTCACGCAGGGGCAAATCGGGGCCGCCTGGCAGGCCAACCGCGCCGCTGCGGCATCCCTGCGACAGAAGGCCGTCGGCGTGAATGGTGACGGAAAATCCATCCAAGTGGCGGACCTCGACACCCTGCCGCCCGAGTTGCGTGAGCACGCCTGGCGCCTGCTCGAACGCGAGGCGCAATACCTGGAACTGGCCGGTCACTCACCGGAAGCCCTCGCCCTGCTCGCGGCATCCGCCGCCAAAGCCACCGCGGAAATGCCGGCGATGACCGCGGCACAGCGGTTCTATCCATCCAAGGCCCGCGCGACCTACGCCGAGATGCTCGATTTCCTCGGCTGGAAGCAACAGGCCATGGCGGAGCAATCGGCCCTCTTGCAGGCCGATGACACGGCGCGCGTCACCCCGTCGCGCCTCACCCTCCAGCTCAACCTGCTGCGCAACCAATCCCAGTGGGACGGCCCGTCCGAGGCGATCCTCGCCAAGGCCCGCACGATCGGCGACCAACTCAATGCTTTGGGCAAATCCCGTGGAGTGGCCCGCCTGCTGGCGAAGATGGAACTCGATCTGAAACAATCCAAGGAGGCGCTGGCGACCCTTGCCAAGGATGCCGCAGCGCTGCGCGGCGAGGGTGCTTGGTTCGACGCGGTGTATGCCCAGCGCGACAGCCTGACCGCCCGCGCGTTGCTCGGCGAGGACAACCTCGACGCCGAATTCATCGATGTCTTAGCCAAAATGCGGAGTCAGGGCAACAAGTGCGGCGAGCCGACGATCTACGTCGAGTACGGCAGGTATTTAGGCCGCTGCCAGCGCCACGCCGAGGCGATCCAGATGTTCCGCGAGGCGCTGCGCCTGGTCCGCGCGTTCGGTCGCAGCAACCACGAATCGCCCATCCTCTGCCACCTCATCACCAGTCACCTCGACGCCGGGGACCTCGAAGGTGCCAGCCGCGAACTCGCCGCGCTGGAGGCATTTCTAACAGCCCACCCGGAGCTACCGCTGGAGCGCCGGGTCGCTGCGGCCAGCGCCCGCGCCGAGTGTCTCATCGCCCTCGGCCAATCCGACGCGGCCCGGCAGATTTACCAAGCGGCCCGCGAACTCGGCAAGGCGCTGCCCGCGTGGCAACTTCGCGCGGTGGCCCCGGAGGTTGGCCAAGCGCTCTTCGCCCAGGCTGCTAGCCAACAACCCGCCCCGGCAGCCCCGGCGAAAGTGGCCGCCGCTCCCGGCCAGAAATCGCCCGTCCGGCTGCAACCGGCGGCCATTGAAACGCTCGCCACTCCCGGCAACGACGCCGACACCCGTTTCTTCGTGGTCAACCCACTCGCCGTCACCGCGCGCGGCCAACTCGTGGCCACCGGCCCCGGTGCCGAAATCACCGGGCAACGCCTCCGCTTCCATGCCGGCCAGGCCCCGCGCAGCGCCCAACTCCCGCTCGTCCTCGCCAGCGGCAGCGATACCCCCGTGGACGCCACCGCAAGCGCCGCCGACGGCGCCAACACCTGCGAAGTTTCCCTCGCCTGGCTCGCCGCCGATGGCAGCTCCGGCAAGGCCGCCACCTGGGCCGCCCGTTGGGACGCCGCCGCCGCCGATTGCATCGTGCTGGACGCCGGCGTGCTGCAAGCCAACCCGTTTCACTCGATCACCTTCACCCACCAGCTCGCCGCGCCCGCCGATGGAGCGCCAGGCATCGCCTTCCGCCTGCGCAGTCCCGAGCCGCTGCGCATCGAATACTATGACTCCAGTAGTGGCCACCTGCTCGCCATCGACGCCAATGGCAATGGCGATTTCACCGACGAAGGCGACCTCCATCTGGCCAACCCCTCCGGCGTGGCCGCCGCTTGGATTTCCATCGCCCTCCCCCGCCCTGCCGTGGAGATCCGCATCTTCGCGCTGACCCGCGAGCCGCTGTTTCCCGCAGCCAAGGCCATTGTCCTCAGCGCGGAAGTCCTGCGCGACGGTGCCTGGAGCCAGGCCGCCGAAGATGTCCTGAACTGAAATCCTCAGGCCGCTTGCGCTGACTCACCGCGCGGTGGCGGCGGCCTTGAGCTTGGCGATGGCCTCGTCGAGGCGGCGGCGCGCGCTCGTCAATTCGGCGTTGAGGCTGCGGATGCGCGTGTCGCGTTCGCTGACGGCGTTCTGCCAGGTGTGGAGTTGGGCGTCGAGGGCCGTCACTTGAGCATCAAGGGTTGCCAGCTCGATTTCGAGGTCGGCGACCTCGCCGTCGCGCTCCGCGAGCAGCTTGCCGCCCGCTTCCACCGCCTGTTGCAACGAGCCGATGGAGTCCTTGAGCATTTGCTGATCGCTCTCTAACATCTTCACCCGTTCGCACGCGGCGGCGTGCTCGTCCTGCGCGGCGACGAGGCTCACTTTGAGTTGCTGGATGCGGCCGTCGAGGCCGCGCTCCTTGTGCCACTGCAATACTAACAGCAACCCCAAGACCAGGCACCCGGCGGCGTTGACCAGCGTCAGGGCGCGCCCGTTCACCGCCCCGCCTCCTTGTTCTCAAAGCCAACTTTTTCGATGCCTGCAGCGCGCACCGCGTCCAGCACCGCCATCATTTGTTTGTAGCGCGCCTCCTGGTCGGCGGAGATCAGGACCCGCGCCTCCGCAGGCAATTTCTCGCGTTTGAGACGCGCGGTGATTTCGGAGGGGGTGACCACCTGTGAATCCCAGGTGATGACGCCGTGGGCATCCACCGCGATCTGCACCAGCGGCGT
>CAIVSK010000274.1 GCA_903908495.1 Akkermansiaceae bacterium | reverse complement strand
TACATGGGATGAATTGGGGAAGGAATGATGCTCAGAAATGCCCTAACAAGGGCTACGGGCGGAGGAAACCCAACCGTTCAGCCATGCCAAGAAAAAATGTTGAAAAATCACCAGCGGTTTCGCAGGAAGTATTGAAGGGCCTTCACCAGTCCAGCAATGCGCCAAGTGGCTGCGTGCCTCTGGCCGCAGGCCGTGGCGTCACGTGGACCGGGCATCTTGCCAGTTGTGTTCTTAGAATGATTGTTGTTAGTCTGGTTTCGCGCGGAGGGTGGCCAATCCGTGGTTGGAGGGGCCGGGGTTCGGGCAGCGCAGGCGGTATGAAGTGTCACGGCCCTGTCTTCTGGGCACGGCGAAGCCGGGCCGGCGCACGCACTGCGGCGGCCCCCTTCTGTCGTTCTCAGACTGTTTTTTTCGTTTCCCGGTGGTCCCGCGCCGCCGCTTCGGCGGCCACTTTGGCGGCGAGTTCCTCATCGTCAATCCAACCGAGTTGGTGGAAATCGAGCAGTTCCTTGATCCGCTTGTTGGGTTTGCGCCCGAGCTGCCCGGCCAGCAATAGCCCCATGATGATGCAGAGGTAAATCTGCAGGGTCACCCCCCCGGCGCTTTCGGCGAACCAGTGGCGGCAGGGAATGAGGCACTTGAGCCAGCGGAAGAATTTCTCAATCTCCCAGCGGTGGCGGTAAAGCCCCACCACCTCGAGCGCGTCGAGCGTCTCGGGCGACTCGCTGGTGACCAGGATGAGCGCTTCCTTCATCTGTGGGGTTTGCTTGATGACGATGCGCTGGAGCCCACCGCTGCCCCGGTAGCCGAGGCGCACCGTCGCGTCGAGCACGATCCCGTCGGCCAGCGCCGCCGCACTGAGGGGGTAGCGCTCGACGATCTCGTAAATGGCCTGGTTGTTGAGCCGCAGCAGGAAGCCGCACCCCTTCACCTTGAGTTCGTTGAAGAGGGCGTAGTCGGCCCCGTAGTTGCGGTCGCCGAGATAAAATTGGCCGACCTCGAGCATCTGGCGCATCGCGGCGCGCTCGCAGATATTGCCGGCGCTGATGAGCGTGCCGGCCGGTGCCAGATCGCAGAGGCGCAGTTTTACGTGCAGCCGCACCGCCCGCTGGATGACGTGCTGTTTGCGCCATTTCGCCCAGTCCATGCGGTGCACCACCTTCCAGAGCGTGCTGTCGAAAATATGGATGAGTTGCGGGCTGATCCGGCCGTGCTTGAGACCGCCGGGTTGCCGCGCCAGACTCTCGGCCACCATCCGACCGAGCACCGGTTCGAGGATCTGCGGCGCGAAGACCTGCTGGCCGCCCGAGAAACTGCTCAGGCCAACCGGTCCGTCAAGCCCGATGAGCTCGCGGGTTTTGGCCAGGGCGCTGGCGGCGCAGAGGCCCCGCATCGAATCGATGACCGGATTGAACAGGCCCAGCAGGAACAGGCCGAAATAGCCCCGGCGGTCCAGTTTCCGCAAGCCGTGGGTCTCGCGGGACGACGGTGGGACGGCGGCCCCAAACTCTTCCAACATGGAGTTGAAGCGGTTCAGCAGCTTCCATGAGGAAAGCTGCTTTTCGGTCACTGGCGGCGATTTGACTGCACTCATGATTTGAGAGGGAAGAGCCACACGTCCTTCTCGGGTACGGAAAGGTGGCGCTGGCGGTCCTGGCGGCCCCGGCCGCGCGTGGCACCCACATGCACCCAGTTGGCCGCCTTATAGCAGGTGCCCGCAAAGCGGCCCCGTTCCACAAAGGTTTCGAGCCACTCCAGACCCAGCCCGTATTTTTCCCGCCAATCGCGGTTGATGCGCCGCGCTGCGGCCCCCAGGAGATGGCTGGCCAAATGCGGCACCCTCACCCACGGGAAAATCAAAAACCGCGTGTTGTTGGCAATCCCGGCCAAGTCCTTCGCAGGGCAAAATCCCCTTTCTTGCAGATAGCCGTCGCGGGCGGCACAGCGCCAGGCGGGGGCGCCAAAGAGCAGGGCGGCCACCTCCCTCCCCGCGCGGTCCGTGGCCAAATACCCGATATTTTGTCCCACCACCCGCAGCCCCAGATAATGATGGCGCGACAAATAATACGCCCATCGCCGGTGCGCCTCCGTCCCGGCCTTCACGACCTCCAGGCACGCCGGGCCCACCTCCCCGAAACCCGCCTCCAAGCGCTCCTCCTGCGGGACGCACGCGGGCAAGCCAATGTCCGCCCTCGGCTTGCGGCAAGCTTCCCTCAAGGGTGGCAAAGCGATCCAGCCCCGCTGCTCGAGCTTGAGAAGAAAGCTGCGGGCGGCCAGATCCTTGGGTCGTCCGCTGCCGTCGCGCCAATCCCAGAGCACGCACAGTTCGCCGGCCAACTTGCGCCGGCTCCAGCCCGCGTGCTCCCCGATCCAGCCCGAGAGCCAGCGCACATTTTCCTCATCCACTTCACGTCCCTGAACTACCATTGGCCATTGCACGGCCGCATTTTACTCTCAAGGAGGCTGTAGTCCAGGCTTTTTTCAACTTTCGGAGATGCGCCCGGCTTGGGCGGTGGCACGCATCTGATTCGGGTGGGTCGTGAACCTTTCTACGGAAGACGGAATCCTGTCTTCTGGGGCCTCTTTGCTTGGCTAGAATCATTCTAAGAACACAACTGGCATCTTGCCCGGCGGCCTGTCTATTTCTCTGTCCCTTTATCCCAAAAAAAATTTACCGGCATAGATGTTTGACAATTCCACTGGGAAATGACAATTATATTGCCATGCAACTCACCTTGGACCGAATGAGCCGGATTGTGGTGCCGAAAGCCATCCGGGATCGTTTTGCCTTGAAGCCGGGGGATGATCTGGAACTTACCCTTGAAGCCGACGGCATTCGCCTGCGTCCCGTTGAGCGAGACTTCAACGAACGGCACACCTCGTTCCACCAGCCGCCGGGCGAGTAGACATCCCTGGCCGAATCGATTGCGACCGTAGGCGTCTCGGAGAGTCGATTCCTCTTCATCAAGCCGGAATGCGTGCTTGGCCTGCGATCTGACCAG
>CAIVSK010000273.1 GCA_903908495.1 Akkermansiaceae bacterium | reverse complement strand
TTCACGAAATCCCATCCGGCAAAGGTGGCCTGTTGTTTCATCTCAACCGTCGTCTTCCCTGTACCGCCATCGCTGGTTGCCCGACCGGACGTCAGAGTGTCCCAATAACTGCTTACTATGGGACCACCACCATAATTATACCCCACCAATCCGCCAACCATGGAACTCCCGTTCACCGCTCCCGCGCTGTATGAATTGGTGATGCTCCCGCCGGTGTAAAGCGTCCCCACCAATCCTCCTACGTAAGTACCACCAATCCCGTGTACTGTCGCCATGCTGTATGAGTTGCTGACGCTGCCGGCGCTCAACCCCACCAATCCTCCTACATTCCAATCGCTGCTCGTTACATCGCCTGTCGTGTAGCAATTCTCGACACTGGCGCCGGTATGCGCTACCAATCCGCCCGTTTGAAAGCCGCCGGTGATATTCACATTCACCAACCCGACATTCCGGATTATATTTGTTGCACCACCGGAAGTGCCGCCAAACATGCCGACATATTGGGTCGCGGGCCTGTTGATAAACAGGCCGTCAATGGTGTGGCCGAGTCCATCGAAGGTGCCGGTGAAAAATGTGGCCGGGACATTATTGCCCAGGGGCACAAAACCCGTTGCGGTATTCCATAATCCGGATGGGCGTGTAAGCTCGCCCATGTCAATATTATTCGCAAGGGAGTAGGATGCGCTGAGATCCAACAGCATCAACTGCAACTGGTGCGCATTGGTGATATTGGTGCTGTACTCCGAGCGCAGGAAGGGACGGGTGTTCCCTTCGGACATCCACCAGGTGGTCGTGAAGTCCCAGCCGCTGAACGATGCCTGCGTCGTCATCTGGGCCGTGGTCAGACCGGTGCCGCCGTCGCTGGTGGCTTGGCCGGACGTCTGGATGTCCCAGTAACTGCTGTCGATGCTGACTCCATTATTGATCCCCACCAGCCCGCCCACCGGACTGCTGCCGCTTACGGGACCTGTGCTGTAGGACCTGGTGATCGTCCCAAATGAGGGGTCCCCAAATCCATTACGCCCGACCAGCCCGCCCACATAACTGCCGCCATTGACCGTGCCGGTGCTGTATGAATCGCTGATATTGCCATGCGAATTCCATCCCACCAGTCCGCCAACCCAACTGCCGCCGCCATTGACCGTGCCGGTGCTGAATGAGGTGCTGATATTGCCGTCATTTGACCCCACCAGCCCGCCCACCGAACTGCTGCCGCTTACTGCTGCCGTGCTGTAGGAATTGCTGATGTTGCTTCCCGAATTCGTCCCGCCTGCCAGACCTCCGGTGCCGTTTACGGTCCCCGTAGTGTAGGAGTTGCTGATGTCGCCATAAATCCACCCGACCAGCCCGCCGACAAACTGAGGTGACGTGCCGGTTATGGTACTCTCGCTATAGGAATTGCTGATGTTGCCATACATCGTCCCCGCCAGACCGCCTACGCGGTTATGGCCGGTTATCGTCGAACTCAGCCCAACGTTCTGGATCGTTGCGCCATCGGCGTATCCCAAAAGACCGACATTGTCCATCGCGGGACGGTTGATATACAGGCCGCTGATGTTGTGGCTAAGGCCGTCAAAGGTGCCTGTAAAAGGGTTGGCGGAGGTACCCACAGGCAAGAAGCCCGCGCCGCTGTTCCATCCTGAGGTCGTACTGGCATCGATGTTGTTGGCCAGAGCATAGGATTTGCCGAGCATGCCCGTGCTGCCCATGCCTTGCACGCCGTAGATGTCGGCCAACTGATACGGGTCGGCACTACTACCAACGCCTCTGAGAGCACGGATGAATGTCCCACTCGTAATCCTGAAGTCGTTCACAGTAAGACCAGGTAGCGTTGGGAGCACTTGATTCCATGTGCCGCCGCCAAGAAGTTCTAGACCTTTAACCGTAACGGGTTGTGTCTGGAAAATCGAGCCGGGTGCGTTGAGGGTAAGTGTGCCCGACGTGCCGGTAATAGCCTGATTGATGGCAATATAGCTACTGGCATTCAATGTCACGTCGCCCGTCGCGGTAATACCACTTGTTCCACCAACCGTGCCGATGGAAAGCGACTCGCTGCTTGTCAGGCTGAGTGAACCGACATTCCCCGCCAGCGTGCCGATGCTGTTAGAGTTGTTAAGCGTGAACGTGCCGCCGCCAAGCAGTTTCATCCCGCCAGCGGTAATCGGCTGGGACTGTGTAACAGCGCCAGCGGCATCTAGCGTAACTATACCTGAAGGAGAGGCATTAAAGGTCGAGGTGATTGGAGCGTTGATAGTGATCGAATTCCTCGCTGTCAAGGTTATATCACCGCCACCCAAAACATCAGAAACGAGAGCCGCGCCAACTGTTATGTTTCTATCCGCTGTGAGTGTCAGCGAATTTGAATTTGTCCAGTTTACAGGACTAACTACATTGATATCACCGACCCCGGTTCCAGCAGCATTGGCCGTGCTAACTACAGTGGAAGCCCCCCCTAACGAGGCTACCAGTACCCCCACGGTCAGCAGGGAGTCTTGTATGGCGCCAGATGCGCTAAAATCAGGAGCCCCGCTTGTATCGGCGGAATTATCTGTACCTGTCATTCCAGCGGCAGTTGCAGCAGCCTGATTGGTTGCAATGTAGATATTGGTCGGGTCAAGCAGCAGTGTGCCCGTTTTCCCCCTTGGCGCCCGCAAATCGGCAAATCCCCGGTAATCCAGATATTTCCCCGACGTTTCCACGAAACCGCCGTTGCCGGACTGCTCCCCTCCCCTGGCACTGATCCGGCCGTAGGCGCGCGTCGCCTCTTTCCCCCACAGGATTACCTTCCCGCCGTCGCCATTGGCGGCGGCATCGGCCTTGATGCTCGCATCCGCGCCAAAATAGGTGCCGTCAGCGTTCTGCACGGCGGGGTTCTTCCCCTGGTAGTCGCCGCCGACCAGCACCGTGCCGCCCCCCTGCTCGCCGGAGGCGTCGATCTGCGCCGTGTCGATGACCCCGACCCGCCGGCCGAGGAGCTGGACCGTGCCGCCCTTGTCGCTGCTCCCTTTCGCCTCGACAGCGCCCGACACCAGCGTGGTCCCCTCTGCCGACTGTACGGTGATATTGCCGCCTTTAGGTCCATTAGCGGTGGTAATGCTTTCCTTGTCAAGCGTGATGTCGTTCGTTGCCCGGAAGTGGATGGCGCCGGTCTTGTCCATGACCGCGCTGTCGGCGCTGACGATTCCCCGGTGCTGGATCAGACCGCCGTAGATGCCGATCCTGCCCGCCTCCGCGATGATCCTGCCGAGGTTCAGGGCCTGGTTCTCGGGGGCGCTGACGACGACGGCGATCTCGGGCGTCGTGCTCTCGACGAGGCTGACCTGCTGCCCGGCGGCCAGCAGGATGTCGCCGTTCGGGGCGTTGATGATGCCGCTGTTGGTAACATCCGGGGCAATCAGGTAGATGCTGCCGCCCGCGGGGGTGCGGATCGCCCCCTGGTTTTCGATCCTGCCGGCCAGCGGCCCGCCGCTGAAGTTGATTCTCCCGGCCCTGAAGTCGCCGTCCGTGATGTTAAGGGTGGAGGCGACAAGGCCGTTGACGTCGATCGTGGCGGTGGGGCCGATGAAGATGCCGTTCTGGTTCACGAGGTAGACCCGGCCGTTGGACTGCATGGCGCCGTAGATGGCGCTGGGGTTATTGCCGATGACCCGGTTCAGGACGGCGCTCGTGGCGGTGGGCTGGATGAAGCGAGTGAGCTCGCCGTTGCCGATGGAGAAATCCTGCCAGTTGATGATGGCCCGGTCGCTGTTGGTGACGGAGAGGGTTTTGCCCTGGGCGGCGAAGCTCGCCTGGCCGCTGACGACCTGCGGACCGAGCGGGTTGGCAACCGCCAGTTGAGGGATCAGGATCCCCAGGATCACCGCTGTGCCGAATCCCCCTCGCAGGCGATTCAATATCCGGATCTGATGGATCGGTTTCATGGGCTCAAACCTCCCGTCTGCTCATGTTTGGAAACCTTTAAAGAGAGACCCTCCGTCAATACGTCAGCATCGCCCTGAAGTGGATCCTGCTGTCCCCGGACTGTGTGGCGCCTTCCCCGGACAGGGAATGCAGGGCGTAGCCCCAGTCGAGGGCAAAGATAAAATATTTCGAGTAGGTCATCCGCAGCCCAACCCCCGCGGAGGCAGGCTCTTTTCGGTCGTCCTCCCCGCGGGCGGGATGATTCTTGAAGGTGACGCCGACGTCATAGAAGCCGAGCAGCCGCAGCCCGGCTCCGGGGATGGAGAGAAAGCGGGCCAGATCGGGCGTGTAAATCTCCGCCGTGCCGGCATACCCCTGGTCGCCAGCAACCTCGCGTTCCTGGTAGCCGCGACCTCCGGCGCTTCCGCCGAACCCGAACTGTTCGCCGGAGATCAGCGTATTATCGGTGTACTGGCCGTTGAAAAGCAGCCGGAACTGCCAGTCTCCAAAGAACGCGTGTCCCGCGCTGGCGCCGAAACGAAGGATGGTGTAATCCACGGGAGGTTGACCCGGCTGTTTGTCGAAGTCCGACTGCTCGCCGCTGCCCCAGCGGTCATTGCGGACCACCCCGAGGTAGAAGCCGGCATCGCCCCCCTCGAAGGTCAGCGCGCCGTTGTAGGTAAGGCTCAACGGATGAACGGTAACCGTGGTGTCGCCAATGCTCGTGATGTCGCCGAACTGCATCGCCAGATTTTGATCGTAGCGACGGTAATCCACGCCCCCCACCAGCCTGTGCTCGTACGCGCCGAAACGGCGCAGGTTGTAGTTGTACCGGATGCCGGAAGCGATCCCCTTGCCGCTGGAGGTGATATTGGAAGGAAAGCTGGCCGTGGCATCCCCGAGGTTGATCTGCGTGGTTCCGGAGTCGACGTCCGAATAGCCGCCGAAAATATCCACCGAATCGCCGAAGCGGTAGATCGGGATCCGGTAGGATGCGCTGTAGCTGGTGACCTTGTCGGCCTTGTCCGGCGAGGTGGCAAACTGGATCGTCCCCACATGATCGAGGTTGAAAAGGTTGAAGTACTGGCCCAGGAAGCCGATGCGGTAGTCGCCGGTGGCCTGGTTGCCGGTGTTGTCGAAGGTAAGCCCCACTTTCCAGGGCTTGTCGTCGCTGACCTTCAGAACGGCATTGAGATCGTCTTCGTTCTCGCCGTTCTGTAACTGCAGGTTCACTTTTTTGGCCGGGTTCTCGTTGACGACGCGGAGGTTCTGGGAGACTTTGTGGATCAGGGGGGCCTTTCCCTTCTCCAAAGTCGGAAAGCCGGCTTCAATGTTGGCTGTGCTGAAATACCGGTTTCCCTCGACGGAAATGTTCCTGATCTTGGATTCGATGACCTTGATAAGGATATCCCCGTCCTTCAGCTCCTGCTCCGGCAGGATGACCGTCACCGAGTTGTACCCCTCGCTCCGGTAGGCTGCCTCGAGCGCCTCGATCGCCTGCTGCACATCCCCAAAATCGCGGTCGGGACCGGTGAAGGGCTTGACAAGCGCTGCGATCCGGGCAGCGCCGAGAATGGTGTCCCCCACGACCACGAACTGATTGATGGCAAAACGGGGAACAACCGTCTGCTCCTGAGCGAAAACCGGAAAAACCATGGACAGAAACACCGGTATGA
>CAIVSK010000272.1 GCA_903908495.1 Akkermansiaceae bacterium | reverse complement strand
TTTTTCTCGGGGCCCAGTTTCATCCGGAGTTCCAATCCAAGCCCAACCACCCCCATCCGTTGTTTTCCGGCTTCGTCGCCGCCGCGCTCGAGTATTCGCAAAAATAACGGAGCCAGCCGACTGCTGCATTGGCTCAGCTGGGCTGTCGCAGGGGGGCACGGGCAGCTTGCCCGTGAGTGCAAGCGCAGCCATGCGGCAGCGCCTGCCGTCGCGCGAAGCATGGCTGTGCTTGGCTGTTGCATTGGCAAAACGGGCGGGCCGCCCGTTCCCCTCTTGCGCGGGCTTTATCCTAGATAAGGGAAATAGAAACCACGGATTGCACGGAATGCACGGATAATGAATGAGTTATGAATTTTATAGCATTCACCATTTGGGTGAGCCTGAGATTTGATAGATCAGGGCCATCTTATCCGTGTAATCCTCTTCAATCCGTGTAATCAGTGGTTATCAAACGTCGCTGCAACCCTTTCCATTTTCCTTTTTAGGTTTATGACGCCCGCGCTTTGTGGTTGACACGCGGGCGGCCTAGCCGCCAGATTTCGCCTAACCAAGCTGTAAGGGATTGCCCCAATCCGCACGGCTGACCGGCCCGAATCCGTTTCATCCCAACCAATAAAAACACCATGAGCAATCCAAGCCCCCTCCCATCCTACATCGCCGGCGCCTCGCCCAATCCGCAGGCCAACCGCGCCCCCTGGTACAAGAACATCGCCCCCACCTATGCGGGTATCTTCTTGTGGTTCGTGTTCTGGCAGGATGCCGTCAACGCGCCCAACCAAGGCGGACTGCTGTCCTGCGGCATCGGCTGGGCCCTGCTGAGCTTGGTCATCGCCGCGCTGGTTTGCTACTTCCTGTTTTACGTGGTGCCCGGCATGTTGGGCATGCGCACCGGGCTGCCGCTCTACATCATCGGCACCTCCCTGTTTGGCGCGCAAGGCGGCTTCATCCTGCCCGGCTTCCTCATGGGCGTGCTCCAATTCGGCTGGCTCAGCGTGAATGTGTATTTTTCCTCGTTGGCGCTGGCACTGGTCATTCCGCTGCCACCTGAAGTGATTATGGTCGGCTGGGGGGTGCTGGCCGCCTTCGTTGGCCTCAAGGGCATTCAATACGTGGCCAAGGTTGCCACCTATCTGCCGCTCATTCCGCTGGCCGTCCTTCTCATTTTGCTGGCCAAGACGGCCGGTGGCATTGGCAGTTTTGACGCGCAGGCGTTCATCGCGATGACCGCCAAGGCAGCCCCGAAGGCACCGACAGCGCTGGGCAGCTTTGGCGTGCTGGCGGCCATGTTGACCTTTGTGGTCGGGTTTTTCGCCACTGCCGGCGCGGCCGGAGTGGATATCGCCAGCAACGGGCGCAACAAGGCTGACGTCAGCATGGGCGGCATCGTCGGGGTTGCGCTGGCCATTATCGTCACGGCGGGCATCTCGATCCTGATCGTCGCAGGTACCTACGGCTCACCCGACCTGTGTGCTGATGCTGTCAAGGCAGCCGCCGGCAAGGACGGCTTGATTCTGCAGACGCCGAACCTCATTCCGGTGTTGATGGGCAAGAGCGCGGGGGTCATCATGTTCCTGCTTGCCATCGCGGCGTTTCCGCCGGCTTGCTTCTCTGCGTTTATTGCCGCCAACAGCTTCAAGACCACGCTGCCGGGCGTCAACCCGTTCATCTCGGTCGGTATCGGCACGGCCGTGGCCATCCTGCTGGCCGTCACCGGTTTGGCGGGCAAGGCGATCATTGTCTTCGTCATCATCGGAGCCACCTTCGGCCCGATCTTGGGAGCCATGTTGGTTGAGTACCTGTTCAACGGCGGTAAGTGGAGCGGCCCGCGCGCCGGCTTCAATCCCGCCGGCTGGATTTCCTGGCTGTTGGGTGCCATCGTCGGGGTGATGCCGATCCTCAACATTTACCCAGTGCCAGCCGCGCCCGTCGCCGCCTTCATCGTGGGTGCCGTCGTTTATGCCGTGCTCGCCAAGATGGGCATGCAATCCGCCATCATCCCGCTGCCGGCCGCGTTGGCCGACACGACCAAGTAAAGCCAGCCTCCCCCCTTCCAACGCCCGCCTGGTCGCCCGTCGGCCAGGCGGGTGTTGTGTTTCAAGGAGAGGTGGCGTCCCGCCGCCATGGCCCATGCGCAGAGCAAATTACAGCCACCTGGTGGTCTTCTCTTGCGCGGTCCATGGGCCAATGGGGGCAAGATGCCCCCACTCCTTGAGCGCCCGCCGAATCGCCCCTCCTTGGGGCGCCAGCCTAGCTCGCCAGGGGCGGTTTCTCGCTTGGCTTGAATATCAGGAGGAATTTTTCCACTTG
The DNA here is from genome assembly GCA_903908495.1 of Akkermansiaceae bacterium. Classification (GTDB taxonomy): domain Bacteria; phylum Verrucomicrobiota; class Verrucomicrobiia; order Verrucomicrobiales; family Akkermansiaceae; genus Luteolibacter. The sequence continues at coordinate 6,292 of CAIVSK010000272.1, read as the reverse complement.
CGGAGGGGGTGAAGGCCGTCGAAGATGGGGCCTTGCGCATGATTTGGACCCACACGGCACGGAAATTGCTTCTCACTCTGATGACCCCACTGCTGCTAATTGGCAGCACGGGTTTGGCGGCGGCGGAAGGCTTCGAAAAGGTAAACCTCGCAGATGGCTTTGACTTTCCGGTCGGCAAGCCGGATGCCACCGGTTACTACAGATCGCGGGGCTTGCGGCTGCGCTCGCCGCAGCACTTTGGCGAGGATTGGAACGGGAGGGGCGGTGGCAATACCGACCTCGGGGACCCCATTTACAGCATCGGGGACGGCATCGTCACCTTCGCCTACGACGTCAAGTCGACCTGGGGGAATGTGGTCATCGTCCGCCACGCCTACCGCGATGCCGCCAGCGGGCAGGTGAAATACTGCGATTCATTTTACGCCCATCTGTTGGCAATCATGACCAGCGTCGGCCAACATGTGAAGCGCGGCCAGCAAATCGCCACCCTCGGCAGCAACAGCGGCATGTATCCCGCCCACCTCCATTTCGAACTCCATCTCAACATCCACATCGGCATGCAGCGCACGAATTTCCCGGCCACCACCAGCAATTTTGCCGACCCCACGCAATTCATCACCCAATACCGCCGCCTCAATCGCGAATGGGCGCAGGTGGCGGTACCGGTCGGCACCTATCAGGAATACAAGGGTTTCAAGGGCCTCTGAGGCTCAGCCTGCCAGCGCTCGACCGCCAGCCGGATGCCTGCGGCCTTGTGCTGGGTTTCCTCGTATTCCTTGTCGGGATCGGAATCCGCCACGATGCCCGCGCCAACCTGGTAGGTGAGATGCCCGCCATCGCGGATGAGCGTGCGGATGGCGATGTTGAAGGAACACTCGCCATTAAAGCCCAGCCAGCCCAGCGCCCCGCAATAAATGCCCCGCGGCGCGCGCTCCAACTCGCGAATGATCTCCATCGCACGCAATTTCGGCGCGCCGGTGATGCTGCCACCGGGAAAACACGCCGCCAAGGCCGCAACCCCGTCCACCTCCGGTCGCAGCGTGCCAGTGACGGTGGACACGAGATGATGCACCTGCGCCAAACTCTCGAGCTGGAGCATTTCCGCCACGGCCACCGAACCGAATTCGCACACCTGCCCGAGGTCGTTGCGCAGCAGGTCGGTGATCATCACCAATTCCGCGATCTCCTTCGGTGATGTCTGCAATTCAACCGCCGAGCGCCGGTCGTCGTCCGCTGCCGCAAACCGCGGGCGGGTCCCCTTGATCGGGCGGGTCTCAATCCGCCGCCCGGATATCTTTAAAAACGCCTCCGGTGACGAGCTGAGCAGCTCCCGTCCTGCCAGCGCCAGCCACGCCGCCATCGGGGCCGGCGTGGCGTCGCGCAGCGCTTGGTACAGGCCAAACAACGACCCGCCGCTCACCGGCGCCTGGTAGGCCTGGGACAGATTCACCTGATAAATATCACCTGCGGCGATCCACTGCTTGATCCGCCGCACCCCGGCGATGAAATCCTCACGCCGCGTCAAAGCCGTAAAAGACCCGATCTGCGGCCGATCCCCTGCTGCTGGCCTGGCCAGCAGGCACTCGGAAAGCTGTCCCACTTCCCACCAACTGGCGTCGTCATGACAATGCACCAGCATCTCCCGGTGCTCGCCAAACACAAAGTCCCCCTCGTAATCGACCCAACCACAAAGCCCGCCAAGCGGGAGCCCGCAACCGGCCGCCAGCTGCGGTCCACCCGCCAATGCCGCCCGCAGGCTCGCCTGATCCGCCGTCGCAGCTATGTTCCCGCGCAACACACGCCGCGGCCGGGCCGCGATCACCGAAACCGCCCTCCCTCCGCTGGTCGGCAGATGCCCCGCCGTGTCGAAAAACACCAGACCCGGCAAATGCCGCAAGCAACCCGCCACCTCCACGGGTGTCATCCCGTCAAGCCGCTCCGGTCGCGCCACGGGTCGCATTTGTATGTCCGCCATTGCTGCACCAAGCAAACCTCAGTGCCCGCCCAATGCAAGCCGGTAACAACCCGCTGTCGGGGAATTTCCTGTCCGGAAATTTCCTTGAAAGTTTTTCCCTAGCTCGCTACGGCTCAGCCGCGTTCCAGACACCGCCAACCTATGTTTAACAAAAATCTTTCCATCGCCATCGCCATCGGCGCGCTGGCCGCGCTCGCGGCGGGTCCGCTGACGGCGGCAATCACCTTCAACCTGATTTCCGAATCGGGCACGCCGCAGTATGCAATCGACGGTTTCAACGCAGCCGCCAATCTATGGTCCTCCAGGTTGGCGAACAACATCACCGTCAACATCGAAATCGGGTACGCCCCGCTCGGTGCCGGTATCATTGGCCAGACCGGCAGCTCGTTTGGTGACATCTCCTATGCAGGAGCACTGCAGGCGCTCGCCGCCAATCGCAGCTCGGCAGATGATTACTCGTCCTATGCCGCGCTGCCTTCCGGTGCCTCCTATAGCCGCCTGATCAATCACACCAGCAACGACCCCAGTGGCCCAAACAGCGCCACTCCCTATGTGGACACGATGAATCTCGTCGGCATGACCTCCGCGAACGCCAAGGCGCTCGGCCTGCTCGCCCCCAACGGCTCGCTGGATGCGATCATCCGCTTCAGTTCCGATTTCAGTTTCGATTTCAATCATAACAACGTCGCACCAGGAAAAATCGATTTCATCGGCGTGGCGGCCCACGAAATCGGCCATGCGCTCGGCTTCGTCAGCGGCGTGGATGACATTGACCGCCTCAAAGGTGCCTATCCTGGCAGCGGATTTTCCTCCGACCTGCTCGATCTGTTCCGCTATTCGGCGTTGAGTCTCGCCCAGGGCGCGGGCGTCACCGATTTCACCGCCGACACGCGCAGCAAATATTTCTCTGTGGATGGCGGCCTGACGCCCATCGCGCTGTTCGCCGATGGCATCAACTACGGCGACGGCCGCCAGGCGAGCCATTGGAAAGACAACCTCGGCATCGGCCTGCTGGATCCGACCGCCAACTATGGCGAAACGCTGAACATTTCCGCGACCGACCTGCGTGCGTTTGACGTGCTGGGTTACACCCTGACGGCCGTTCCAGAGCCGGGCAACATCCTCGCACTTTCCGGCTTGGTGGCAGCGGCGATGTTGTTGCGCACCCGCCGCAGCTGGTAGGGCCGGACGGCCTCGGCCGACCCAGACAGCCCCCTGAGGGCGAGTTGCCACTGGCCATCGGCGGGCCACGCGCCTCGCCATCCGCGCCGCCCATCCGGGCGGATAAGTGGGCGCGCCGAGGCCGTCACGCCCTACCCCGCAGCTGGTAGGGCCGGACTGCCTCGGCCGACCCAGACCGCCCCCTGAGGGCGAGGTGCCAACTCCTGCGATGCTCACACAACCGCCGTTTCCTGACCCGCCCCGGCTTGAGGCAGAGCTCGGGCGGGGATCACCCACTCGCCGCGCACCAGAGTTTCCTCGAAGACCTGAAGGTCGGGAAACTCAGCGTGCAGGTCGCGCATTTCCTCCCGGCAAAGGTCGGCGAGCTGCCGCCTGGTTTTGCTGGTTCCGGTGACGATGAGCAGCACCTGGCGGTCCTGCGGCATGCTGCGGATGAGGACGCGGGCACCTTTGCGAGCCAGGATCACGCAGCCGCTCCAGAGTTGTTTTTGTTCCCTAACCTCTTCGATGAACCCAAAGCGCCGCACGCTCAGGCGGGTCACCAACCCGTCCGGCAGAGCCGGATAGGTATAGCGCAGGCAAATGGCCTCGGTGGCATCGCGGAATCCATCCATGCTGCCGGGTGGTGCCTCCGGCAATGCCCGTGGCACCAGCCAGACGGTGCCGGAGGCGGTCTGGGCTGGATAAGCGATGGCCAGGCGCCGGAGGAATTGCAGCAGATAGGTGCGGGACGCCTCGCCCGGTTCCGCCTGCAGCACCATCGCCACATCGGCCGGATCGAGCACCCCGGCACGTTTTTCGGCACGTTGCAACAATGCGTAGAGATGCTTTGTCAGCCACTCGGGCTGGAGCAGCGACGCATCGTGCCGGCAGGGATCGTTGGACTCATTGAGAGCGGCACCAGATGATGGAGAATTTCGGCGAGGTAATTCTGCTGGCCCTCGTCCTTGACCGCGTGTTCGATGCACACCGCCCGGTAGTCGGCCTCGCTGAGTGGCTGGCTCCGGCTGGCACCTGTGGCGAGGGCGTGACGTACGGCATCCCACTCCTCGGGAAATGGCTCGCGCACCCACGGCATGCGTTCGAGTTCCCGGAACAGGGCGGCTTTGAGCGCGGCAACACCTTTTTTGACCTTGCAGTCCATCTCGACAAACCCGCGGATGAAAGGGAAACGCTCCCGCAGTCGTCCGCGTTCCACCTCGGGCCGACAGCCGGTTAGATTCCACTGGTTCAACGCCACAATCACTGGCGGGCCCTGGCCTTGGTCGTCGGACCCGAACTCCTGGATAAAGCGCAACCAGTATTCCGCGTCCTCCCGTTCGTGATGATCGCGGCCGCTTAGCACCACCACATATAAATTGCGGGGCGTGAAAAAAAACGGGTGCAGGAGGTGGCTGATGGGTTGACCGGAGCAATCCCACACATGCGCCGTGACCGGCTGGCCGTCACTCCCATCCATCGTCAAATCGCACAGCGCGATGCCGGCAGTGCTGTCCTCGCGCTCGCGAAATGGCAGGTCCCGCATGGCGTGCACGATGCTCGTCTTGCCTGCGCCGCTGGCTCCGACCAGAATCAACTTCACCTCGTTCAAGGGCCGGGTCCTGCCTGCTTGCCGCGAAAAGTAATACTCCAGAATCGATTTGGGCGCGGCCACCCGTGGGGTTGGCAGCTGGCGTGGATCGGGACCGAGGACGGCAGGCGAGAGCTGCAACGCCGGATTGTCGTGCAGAAACAACTTCTCCAATGCTTCCAACTCCGCCAGCCGTTCGGGCAGCACTGTCAAGCGGTTGCCCGTCAGCCGCAACACCGTCAGCCGGGCCAGTTGGCCGAGTTCCGCTGGCAAGCTGCTCAGCTGGTTGTTGTCGAGGTTGAGTTCGATCAAATTGACCAGCTGGCCGAGTTCCGGCGGCAGGGCACCGAGCAAGTTGTTGGTCAAATCAAGCACCGTGAGCTTGGTCAGCTCGCCGAGCGCGGCCGGCACCGCACCCAGCTTGTTGTCAGACAGGTAAAGCCGGGTCAGGTTGGCCAGCTGCCCAAGCTCACCTGGCACGGCGTCCAGCATGTTGTTAGACAAATACAGCCGGATCAGTCCGGCAAGCTGGCCAAGCTCCGGCGGCAGGGCACCGAGCCGGTTGTGAGATAAATCGAGCCGGGTCAGGCTGGCGAGCTGGCCGAGTTCGGCCGGCAGCTCGCGCAGCGCTGTGTGGGAAAGGTCGAGCCGGGTCAGGTTGGCAAGCAGGCCGAGTTCGGGCGGCAGCACGAGCAGCGGGTTGTTAGATAGATATAACAGCGTCAGGCTGGCAAGCTGGCCGAATTCGGGCGGCAAGGCGGCCAGACAATTATTGGACAGATCGAGGCGGGTCAGGCTCACGAGTTGGCCGACTTCGGGTGACAGGCTGGTGAGGCGGTTGTGGGCGAGGTTGAGTTCCGCGAGCTTGGCGAGTTGGCCGATCTTTGGCGGCAGGCGGGTGAGCCCGAGACGGCTCAGGTCGAGCACGGCGGCGCGACGGCGCGAGCACTCCGCAATGCGTTTGAGGGCCTCGTCAAAGGCCCTGTGCTCCGCAGCGGTCATGTCAGAGTCAGGCATGGACGGAAGTATGAAGGTCTGCGGATGGCTTGGCAAGAGTTGGCGACTGGATGCCGCAACTAGGTGACTGCCACCGCCGATCACACAGCTGCCGCAGGCGGCCCCGCTGTTACGGAATTTCGGCGGCAGGCAGGAAGTACTCGACGACGGCGATGTTGGTCGGCACGTGCGCGTCTGCTACCATACCGCCCGGCATACTCGGCACGGCATACTTAAAGAATGGCATTATGTTCTTGCCGACCGCGGCGGGATGTGCTTGGTTGTATTCATGAAAAAGCTGCGTGAAGGAGGCGGTGGATCGGATGGAGTTGCTCATGGTGGAACTGGAGCGGATCCTGCAGCGGTAGAAGCGGATTCGGTGGCGCAGCCGCGCTTGTTGTCGCCGCTGGAACGGATTGAATTGCCGACGGGTGCCTGCCTCGGCCAGGTGTTTGCGCGGGAATGGAAGGGGAAGCGTCAGCGGATTGTGGTGGGCCCGGAAGCGGGGGCGAGCTACCACATCATGAGCCGCACGGCCGGCGGCGAACGCTTGTTCGGCGATACGGAAA
>CAIVSK010000271.1 GCA_903908495.1 Akkermansiaceae bacterium | reverse complement strand
ACGCTCGTCATCAACGGCGCCATCACCAGCGACGTCACCGTCAATGCCACCGCCACACTCGGCGGCAGCGGCAGCAGCACCGGCTCGCTCACCATCGCCGCCAGCGCGATTCTGGCTCCCGGCAGCAATGGCATCGGCACCCTGGCGGCCGGCACCACCACCCTCGCCGGCACCTATGACTGTCAACTCGACGCGGCTACCAGTGATTCCCTCACGGTGACGGGTGACCTGACCATCACGGCGGGTACCCTCGCCTTCCAAGGCACTCCCACTGCCGCCTCACTGGTCATTGCCAGCTATTCCGGCACCCTCACCGGCACCTTCGCCAGTGTGACGGGCCTGCCGACCGGCTACTCCATCAACTACGGCACCGGCACTAACAGCCAGATCAAGATCACCAAGCCCGGCTATGAATCATGGGTTGCCGGATTCCCCGGCATCGGCGACCCCGCACCGGCGGCCGATCCCGATGGCGACGGCATTTCCAACCTGATGGAATATGTCCTCGGCGGCGACCCGCGGGTTTCCAGCACCTCGATCCTGCCCACCCAAACGAGTGACGGCACCAACCTGGTCCTGAGCTACAAACGCAGTGACGCCTCCATGACCGACACGGTCCAGGTCGGCCAGTGGAGCAATGACCTGGTCACCTGGCATGACGTCACGCCGGTGGTGGTGAATGAAAACCTAACCGAGTCCGACGATATGACAGTCAGCGTCCCGCTGACCCATGCCGTCAATGGAATACTCTTCGCACGCCTCTCGGTGGTGACCATCCCCTAAGTTGAAACACCTCCTGCTAGCCCTCACACTCGGCGGTTCTCTCTGCGGCCTATCCAAGGCGGGATTTGATCCGTTCACCGAGACCGCGGCGGAATACAACGGCCGAGCGCAATGGATGCGCGACGCCAAGTTCGGCGTGTTCCTCCACTGGAACCCGTCGAGCCTCATCGGCGGGGAAATCTCCTGGTGCCGGGCCAGCTATGGCCCGGCAGCCTATGACTTGTTATACAAGCAATTCAAAGGCGAGAATTTCAATGCCGACGAGTGGATCACGTTGTTCCACAACGCCGGAATCCGTTATGCGGTGGTGGTCCCGAAGCACCATGATGGCTTCAGCATGTTTAACACGGCGACCTCCACCTACAATGCCATGAACTCGCCGTTCGGACGCGATTATGTCAAGGAAATGTCCGATGCCTGCAGCAAGAGCGACGTGCGATTCTGTTTGTATTACTCAATCCTGGATTGGTGGAACCCGCTGTACAGCTCGGCGGCCGGGGCGAATTTGACCCAATACAAGGAGAATGTCTTCAAACCCCACATGCGGGAGCTATTGACGAACTACGGCCCGGTGGGCTGCCTGTGGTTCGACGGTCATTGGGACGCTGCATGGACCCATGCGGATGGCCGCGAGATGTATAGTTATGTGCGCAACCTCCAGCCTAACACATTAGTCGGCAATCGCATCGACCAGAAGGCCACGGCCGATGGCCCGTATTGCACTTGGACCGGCAGCTTTTTTAATGGTGCGGCGGATCCGGTCGGGGACTATCAGGCCCGCGAGGTGGACCTTGGCAAGTACTACACGGGCAAGGCCTGGGATTGCTGCTTCAGCCTGTGTGGGGTGAGTTCCAAATGGTCGTGGGTGCCGCCGATGGTGCCGCGCCCGTTGTCGGAAGTCATCGGATGGCTGGTCCAATGCATCGGTCGTGACGGCAGCATGCTGCTGGGCGTCGGCCCGCGTGCGGATGGGACGATCGATCCGGACAGCAGCGCGCGCTTGCTGGAAGTCGGAGACTGGATGACGAGCAACGGTGAGGCGGTTTACAGCACCCGTGGCGGCCCCTATCTGCCTGGGGATTCATGCGTATCCACCCGCAAGGGCAACAAGGTGTTCGTTTTCGTGACCCAGTGGCATGGCGAAACCCTCAGCTTGCCGGCGCTTCCTGCCAATGTGACTTCGTCGCGATTGCTGAGCGGCGGCAACGGTACTTTCGCAGCCACAGGTTCCACCTGGACCATGACGGTGCCCACCGCCAACCGCAGCCCCTTGGTCACCATTGTGGAACTCACGTTAGACCGCGATGCCATGAGCCTCGCGACCGTGGCATTGCCCGCCCTTAAAGTGGTCTCCACCGGCAAACCCGTCACCGCTTCCGGCGAATGGCTGGGGCGCGAAACGGAACTATCGAAATCCCACGTCACCGACGGCGACTTCGGCACGATCTGGGCAGGGCCACAGAACTCGCGCTCCGGCTGGTTGGAGATTGATCTGGGTGCCAATCACCTGGTCGAGTCGGTGCTATTGGATGAAGGCGGCTATGTCCGCTGTGGTGCCTTCGAAGTCCAAGCGTTCGTCGGCGGCGTGTGGCAATCCGTCGTGTCTGGCACCGGTATTGGTGCAAACTTGAATCTGGGTTTCGTGCCGGTCATGGCGCAGCGGTTCCGGTTATCAGTCACTGTCAACCAAGCTGCCGGCACGCCGGATGGTGAACCGACCATCGCGGAGTTTCAGCTATTAGAGCGGGATACATCCTCCGTGCAGGACGGCGAGTTCACCAATGCGACTGCGGGTGCCGATTACTCGCTCGCCACCAACTGGGATACCAGTGTGGTGACCAGCGGATGCGTGATCGGCAGCGCCGGCGCAACCCGCTCAGCACTTTATAACAGCGCCCTCACCACCAGCAGCAGCGGCGCATTGACCCTGGGCAGCGGCTCTAACTCCAGCGGCACGCTCACCCTCGGCGGCAACGCCGGCACCTTGAGCTATGGATCTATCAACATCGGTGCCACCGGCGGCAGCGGCACTCTCATCGCAAATGCCGGAGTGCTCACCGCCACCGACATCGTGCTGGGAACCAGCGGCAGCGGATCATCCGGAACTCTATCGCTTGGCGGCGGCAATCTCACCGCCGCCCGTCTGATCATCGGCGATGCCACCAACAGCACCGACACCGTCAGCCTGAATTCCGGAACATTGACCGTGACCGGCAACGGCGGCTTATACACCGTCATCGGCGGCGGCGGCGCCACCAGCACCACCACCGGCACCCTCAACCTCAACGGCGGCACCCTCAATACCGGCAAAATCAGCGAGTACGTGACGGCAGTCGTGTCGACCGTCAACCTCAACGGCGGGACTCTCCAAGCCGCCATCGACTCTGCCGATTTTGTGGCGGCCGACTCCGTCAAAGTCCTCGGCGGCGGGGCTGGAATCGATTCTAACGGCAGAGCCATCACCCTCACCAAGGCCATGGCTGCGGCACCCGCCAACGGTGGCCTGACCAAGAGCGGCACCGGCACCCTCACTCTCACCACCAATGCCACCGGCAGCCCGATGAATCTAACGGTCAAGGCCGGCACCCTCAAACTGGCAGCGACGGGCATGGCGTATAACAATTCAGGCGGCTTTGGCAGCGGCGGGACTCTAACGGTTAATTCCGGAGCGACGCTCGAGCTCGCCGGGTCATACAACCTCGGTTTTTCCCAGCCACTGGTGATCAACGGCGGCACTGTCAACATCACCTCCGGCTTGACCAACGATGGCCAGCAATACACCGAAAACGTCCAATTCACCGGCGGCGGCACCATCACCGGCAACGCCATGCGTCTGGGCGAACTCGGCGGCGGCACCGTGAGCGCCAGCGGCGCGGCGGCGGCCACCATCCGGACCGGCTTCTTTTTGATCAAGGCAACCGGCAAGACCGGCACCTTCAACGTCGGCCCGACCGACGCTGGCGGCGCGGATCTAACCGTCAGCGGGGTGATTGCGGACTACTCGGGTGCCACCGGGCTGCCGCTCATCAAGACCGGAGCGGGCACTCTGGCGTTCACCGCTGCCAACACCTATACCGGAGCCACCACAGTTGACGCCGGCACTTTACAGGTCAACGGGTCGCTGGCGGCGGCCAGCGCCGTCACCGCGAAAGCAGCCGCTACCCTCGCCGGCACCGGTCGCTGCGCCGGAACAGTCACCATCCAAGCCGGCGCCACGGTGGCCCCGGGCACGGGCGGCACCGGCACCCTCAGCGTCGGTGCCACCACTCTGGCAGGCACCTATGCCTGCCAGATAGACGGTGCCAACGCCGACCGGCTTGCCGTCACCGGCAATCTCACTCTCACCGGCGCGACTCTGGCAACCACAACTCCCGGTGCCGGGGCGAACTCGGCCAGTTATGTGCTCGCTACTTACACCGGCACTCTGACCGGCACCTTCACGACCCTTCAGGGCCTGCCAACCGGCTATTCCATCACCTACGATTCAACGAACAAGCAGATACTCGCCGCCAGGAATAACTACGGGCTGTGGCTTGCCTCGTTCGGCTTGAGCGGGCTTGATGCCCTGCCCACTGCCGACCCGGACAATGACGGACTTCCCAATGGGATCGAGTTTGTGTTAGGTGAGGATCCAACGGCCGCCTCGCAGGCGAACCTGCCATCCTGCTCGCTGGTCGGCGACAAGTTGATCTACATTTTCCGCCGCAGCGACGCCTCGGCGTACCTCAATCCGGTGGTGCAGATCGCGCCCACTCTGGATACCGCCATCTGGACCCAAGTGACCACCGGCATCGTGGTAGACGCCGACTATTATGCCCCGGGAATTGCCCGCGTGACGGTGACCATTCCGCGGCCGTTGGCGGCGAAAGGATTCGCCCGCCTTGCCGTATCCATTCCGTGACTTCCCCGATGCTGGCTTCCCCTCCCCGATCAACCACCGCCGCGCTCCATGCAGCGGCACTCGACGAGTTGACAGCACGCCTCGCCGGCGAACTGCACCGGGATGAGGCGATGCGGCTGCTCTACGCGACGGATGCCTCGGAATATCAGGAAATGCCACTGGCAGTCGCCTTGCCCGCAGCGGAGGCTGATATCCAACAGTTGGTCGGGTTTGCCGCCCGCCTTGGCATCGGCCTCATTCCGCGGGCCGCAGGTACTTCGCTGGCCGGACAAGTCGTCGGCAATGGCGTGGTGGTGGACGTCGGCCGCCACCTCAATCGCATCCTGAGCTACGACCCGGAGCAGCGCCGCGTCCGGGTCCAGCCCGGCGTGATTCGTGACGAGCTCAATCTCTTCCTCAAGCCCCACGGCGTGTTTTTCACTCCGGAAACCTCCACCGCCAACCGCGCCATGATCGGCGGCATGGTCGGAAACAATTCCTGCGGTGCCAACTCGATCGTTTACGGCAGCACCCGCGAGCACTTGGTCGCCGCCCGAGGATTCCTCAGCGATGGCTCGGAAGTTTCCTTCGGTCCCCTCACCCGCGGCCAATTCGCCGCCAAATGCGCCGCGCCCGACTCGCTGGAAACCCGGATCTATCAATTTGTCAGCACTCTCCTCGCTGATGAAACCAACCGTTCCCTCATCCGGGAAAACTATCCGAAGCCCAGCGTCACCCGCCGCAACACCGGCTACGCGCTGGACCTGTTTATGGACTGCGGGGTGTTCGATCCGGCCTCCGCCAAGCCATTCAACCTCTGCCGCCTGCTCGCCGGCTCCGAAGGCACCTTGTTCCTCGGCGTCGAGTTCGAACTCAACTGCGAGCCGCTGCCGCCACTCGGCGCCCTGATGTGCGCCCACTTCGCGACCGTCAGCGACTCGCTCAAAGCCACCGTCATCGCGATGCGCCACCAGCCTTTCGGCTGCGAGCTCATCGACCGCCACATCCTCGAATGCACCAAGGTTAATCTAACGCATTCAAGGAACCGCTTCTTCGTGCAGGGCGATCCCGGCGCGATTCTCGTCATCGAGGTCCGCCAGCCGCAGCTCGCCGACACCGAGGCCATCATGCAGACCATCGAGGCCGATCTCCGCGCGGCCGGACTGGGATATGCCTATCCGGTTTTGTGGGGCGATGACTGCACCCGCGTGTGGGATCTGCGCCGTGCCGGCCAGGGCCTGATGAACAACGTCGAGGGCGACGCCAAACCTCGCGAGATCGTTGAAGATACGGCTGTCGCAGTCGAGGATCTGCCCGCTTACATCGAGGAATTCGACGCGTTGATGCAGGGGAAATACGGCATCCGCTGCGTGTATTACGCCCACGCCGGTGCCGGCGAGTTGCATACCCGGCCACTCTTCAACCTCAAGACGCCTGCGGGTTTGGCCATGTTCCGCGACATCGCCACCGACGTCGCCGCCTTGGTGAAAAAATACCGCGGTTCTCTATCAGGCGAACACGGCGACGGGCGCCTGCGCGGCGAGTTCATCGAGTCGATGGTCGGCGGCGATTGTTACGCGATGATGCGCCGGGTGAAAGAGACCTTCGATCCGCAAGGCATCTTCAATCCCGGAAAAATCATCGACACCCCGCCGATGGACACCCACCTGCGCCATGAGGTCGGTCACGTGGAACACGAGTACAAGACGATTTTCGATTTCAGCGGCACCCGTGGCATCCTGCGCGCCGCCGAGGCCTGCACGGGCGTCGGCGAGTGCCGCAAATCCCACCTCGTTGGCGGCACCATGTGTCCAAGCTATATGGCGACGCGCAATGAACGGGACAGCACCCGCGCCCGGGCCAACATGCTGCGCCACATGCTCACCAACCCGCGTGATGCCACCCATCCGTGGGACAGCCAGGAAATCAAAGAGGTGATGGAACTCTGCCTGTCCTGCAAGGCCTGCAAATCCGAGTGCCCGTCCAATGTGGATGTCACCCGCCTCAAGGCCGAGTGGCAGCAGCATTATCATGAGACTCACGGCGTCCCGCTCCGCTCGCGCTTGGTGGCCGGCTTCACATCGTTGATGCGCCTGGCCGCTCTCGCACCGGGAATATATAACCGCGTGCTCGCGTCCCCGGTTCTATCCGGCTGGATCAAGCAGGCCGCCGGGTTTGCCCAGATGCGCAGCCTGCCCACGCTGCACCTCAGCACCCTCGCCGCATGGCACGCCAAACATGCCAACCCCGCCACTCTGGATTACCCGCATGGCCGCGTCCACCTATTCTGCGACGAGTTCACCAACTTCAATGATACCCACATCGGCATTGCTGCCATCCAGTTGCTAAATAGCCTCGGCTATCAGGTCATCATTCCTAACCACGTAGCCAGCGGCCGCGCGCATTTCTCCAAAGGCCTGATCCGGGATGCACAACGGCTCGCCATTCGCAATGTCGACTTGCTCAAGGATGTGATTACTGACGACGCGCCTTTGATCGGCATCGAGCCATCCGCCATCCTCGGCTTCCGCGATGAATACCCAGCCCTCATGCCGCCACATCTCAAGCCGGCAGCCGCATCCCTTGCCACCCGCACACTTCTCATCGACGAATTCATCGCCCGCGAGGCCGATGCCGGACGCATCAGCTGCGAGGCATTCACCACCGAAGCCCGCAGCATCAAGCTCCACGGCCACTGCCACCAGAAAGCCCTGGCCTCCCTGGCTCCCACCATCAGGATGTTGGAACTGCCGCTAAACACCCAAGTCTCGATCATCCCATCCGGCTGCTGCGGCATGGCCGGGGCGTTCGGCTACGAGGCGGAGCATTTCGACCTTTCCAAACAAATCGGCGAATTGGTGTTGTTTCCCGCCGTGCGAGCAGCGGCTGCCGACACAATCATCGCGGCCTCGGGCACCAGTTGCCGCCATCAAATCAAGGACGGCACCGGCCGCCGGGCATTGCATCCCATCGAGATCCTGCACGCCTCACTTCGTTAGCCATCCCGGCACTCGTCCACATCATAACTTAGCACTCCCTCGATCATGCCAAAGCGCCTCCTCACCCTATCGATCTGCGCCGCACTCGGCGCACCCGCCGCCGACCTCCCGCAGCCGCCACCAGCTCCACCTGGCTTCGATGCCTTCCATGAATCTCCGGCCGCCTACGATGCCCGCGCCCAGTGGCTCCGCGATGCCAAGCTCGGCGTGTTCCTGCACTGGAATCCGGCGGTCAACTGCGGCGGCGAAATCTCCTGGATCATGAAGCAAGACATGGGAGATATGCCCAAGGTCGCGCCAAGCCTGTACAACGAGTTATATAAGAAGTTCGATCCCAAGCACTTCGACCCCAAAGCCTGGGTCAAGCTTTTCGAAGAAGCCGGCATCCGGTATGCCGTCGTTGTGCCGAAGCACCATGACGGCTTCGCCATGTGGGCCACCAAGGTGCCCGGCCGCCAAGTGATGGACACCCCCTTCCATCGCGACTATATCAAGGAGGTGGCCGAAGCCTGCAATGGCAGCTCTGTCCAATTCTGCCTCTACTACTCGATCCTCGATTGGGTCTCTCCTAAATACAGCGCCGCCCAGGGCGCCGACCTGACCGCCTACAAAAACGAGGTTTTCAAGCCGCATATGCAGGAATTGCTCACCCAATACGGAAAGGTCGGCTGCATCTGGTTTGACGGCCACTGGGATGCCAGCTGGACCCACGAGACGGCCAAAGACATGTATTCCTACATCCGCCACCTCCAGCCCAACACCCTGCTTGGCAACCGGATCGACCAAAAATCCAACGGCAGCAAGGCATGCGCCTGGACCGGCTCGTTCTATCATGGCGCCGATCCGGTTGGCGACTATCAGGCACGCGAGATGGATGTGGGAAATTTCTACATGGATAAAGCCTGGGACGATTGCTACAATCTGCGCGCCAATCCCTGCGGCAGTTGGTCGTGGATCAAGGATCAATACAACTGGCCCGTCCGCACCCGTGACGACGTCCTCGGCAAACTCATCGAGTGCATCGGCCGCGACGGCGGATTGTTGCTAGGCCTGGGGCCGCGCGAAGACGGCACTATCGACAAGGAAGACGCCTTCGCCCTGCGCAACATCGGGCTGTGGATGAATGAAAACGCCGAGGCTGTCTATGGCACGCGCGGCGGCCCGTGGATGCCCGGACCGTGGGGCGTTTCCACCCGCAAGGGCAACAAGGTATTCGTGTTCGCCCAACAACTCAACGATGGCAAACTCACCTTGCCCGCCCTGCCTGCCAAGGTCCTCTCCGCCCGCATGTTGCAAGGTGCCCCGGTCGACTGCACCGAGGCCAATGGCAGTTTGACTATCAACATCCCGCGCGGACGCCGCAACCTCATTCCCGCCGCCATCGTTGAACTCACACTCGATCAGGACGCGCTTAAGCTAACACCCATCTCCGCCACCACCATCACCAGTCTCTCGCTCGGCAAACCGGTCGAAGTGTCCAGTGTCTGGGCCGGCCGTGAGACCACCAACCTCAAGCCATCATTCATCACGGACGGCGACGACACCACTCACTGGGCAGCCACCGAAGCCGCCCGCAGCGCCACCGTCACTGTGGATCTGGGCAAACAATGCAGCATCCAAAAGGTCGTCTTCTGCGACGCACCGTTTCGCCGCACCCGCGCCTTCGACATCGAGGCGCTGGTCGGCGACAAGTGGCAAAAGCTTGGCGCAGGCACCGAGACCAACTTCTCGGGCAGCGCCGAGGTCAAGGTGGCTGACGTGAAAGCCCGGAAAATCCGCCTCAACATCCGCCAGGCCAGCGACACCCCGGTAGTCGCCGAACTCCAAGTCTTCGGCAAATAAAGACAGATCTATCAACATCTAAAGCGAGCCTCTAATCGCCAGCATTCAACCGATAAAAATCCATGTCATTCAATCCCCCATCCAATCCCAACCCGCCTGATAGAACCTCCGGCAGCCTGCTGTTTCTAGTCTTTTGCTGTTTTGCATCAGCCCTCGGCGGATTGTTGTTCGGCTATGACTTGTTTGTCATCGCCGGAGCCAAGGACTTGATCGTCCAACGCTTCGCGCTCTCGACACTCATGGAAGGCTGGTTTGTAAGCTCCGCCATGGTCGGCGCCATGCTCGGTTGCCTAATGGCCGGCGCGGCCAGCGACCGGTTCGGCCGCCAGAAGGTTTTGGTGACCGCCTCGTTCTTCCTGCTGGCCTGCTCGGTGGGCTGCGGGCTGGCATGGTCGCCGGCATCGCTGATATTCTTCCGCTGGATCGGCGGGGTCGGCGTCGGCATCGCCTCGATGGTTTGTCCGCTCTATATCTCCGAGATCTCACCGGCCCGCCTGCGCGGCCGGATGGTCACCTTGTTCCAACTGGCGATTTGTGTCGGCATCGTGGCGGCGATCATGGTCAATACCGGCCTGCTGGCCTGGCACGACCGGATCCAGGGCGGCAATCCGGTCGGGCTGATCGATCTGATGGTTGGGCGTGAGGTGTGGCGCAGCATGTTAGGCATGGAATCATTGCCGGCCCTGTTGTTTTTCGTGGCGAGCGTGATCATCCCTGAAAGCCCGCGCTGGCTGGCCGAACAAGGACGCAGTGCCAAAGCCCTCGCGGTGCTTGATCGCATCAACGGCGCGGAGGCCGCCGCCACCGAATTGGCGGACATCGAGGCGACGGTGGTCGAGGAGAGCGGCTCTTTGCTCGAACTCTTCAGGCCCGGACTGCGCCAGGCGTTAGTGATGGCGTTGTTTCTGGCGGTGGTCTCCGAGTTCAGCGGCATCACCACCATCTGGAATTTCGGCCCTGAAATCATCCGCGGCCAGGGCATTCAACTCACCAATGAGATGAGCGGCATGGTGGTCATCGCGTCGTCGCTGTCGATCTTCACCCTGCTGGCGGTGTGGTTGATGGACGTGGCCGGACGCCGCCGCCTATTGTTCTGGGGCAACCTCGGCTGCTTCCTGTCACTGATCGTTTTGGGCGCGCTATTAGGCAGGGCTGATGCCTCCAGCGCGATGAAAGTGGCGGCGGCGGCGACGTTTGTGGCGTGCTTCGCGTTTTCGATGGGACCCATCAAATGGGTGTTCATGTCGGAGGTGTTTCCGACCCGCATCCGCGGCCGGGCGGTGGCGATCAGCTCACTGGCCGTGTGGACCGCCGATGCGCTACTCAACCAATTGTTTCCGCTGATGCGCGACCACTGGGGCAAGAGCAACACCTTCTATGTGTTTGCCGCGGTGCTCATCCCTCAGTTCTTCTTTGTCTGGAAGATCATGCCGGAAACCAAGGGCCGATCGTTGGAAGAGATTGAAAAATCATGGCTGAAACATTGACATGAACACCCACTCTCTCATTATCGCCTTGATCGTTATGACCGCCGCCAGTGGCAGTGCTGGTGACAGCACGCCGGGGGCAGCGGGCCAAACAGTTAATCTCAGCGGCAGGATCTTGTCCCGGGGACTGGGCATCCAGCGGAGTGACCCGGCGCATCTGGCATTTCCAGCCACCGTCGGGTGTGAATTCACGGCGGCGGATCTTCCTCCGGGCAACAACTCGCTAACTATCGAGGTAAAGGGCGCGGGCTGGTTCACCTGGCATGCGCTGGAACTTCTAACTCCATTGGATTGAATGTATGCCCGCCGATAAGATTCGCAACAGACCCCAAATCACCACCAATATTACCAAAATGAATCCACACCTATCCAATCAACAGCCACCCGTACCGATCCCCCGGGGATTGGCGTTGACATTACTGGGCTTCTCCCTGGTCGCCACGCTCGTGCCGCTGCCGCTGAGAGCAGCCGGGGAGGTCGCCACCCCGCCACCGGCCTTCGAGGAGACCCCCGCGCAGCATGACGGCCGGATGCAATGGTTTCGCGACGCGAAGTTCGGCATGTTCATTCATTGGGGACTCTACTCGCAACTGGCAGGCGAATGGCAGGGCAAGTCCATCACCGGCGGCGCGGAGTGGATCCAGCAATTTCTAACCATCCCAAGCTCACAGTACAGCGGGTTGGCCAAGACCTGGAAGCCGGCGAAATACGACCCGCGCGAGTGGGTTCGCCAGATGAAGGCGGCCGGCATCAAATATGTCTGCATCACCACCAAGCATCATGACGGCTTCTGCCTGTGGCCGACAAAGATGAACGATGACTGGAACATCTCCCTCACCCCGGGCGGCATGGATCTGCTCAAGCCGCTGGCCGAGGCATGCCAGGCGGAGGGCGTGCGATTCTGCATCTATCATTCGGTGATGGATTGGCACCACCCGGATTGGCCGGCGCGGCCCGCATTCAATGACTCTGCCAAGGGTCCACCGGACAAGGCGCGTTTCAAGACATATCTCTACGGCCAGCTCAAGGAATTGTTCAGCAACTACGGGCCGATCGGCATGGTGTGGTTCGATGGCACCTGGGATCGCGAGTCCTGGACGTCACAGGATGGCAAGGAACTCGAGGAATACACCCGCTCGCTCCAGCCCAGCGTCATCCTCGATAACCGCTCAGGCTACCTGCCGCCACAACGCAAACTCAACTTCACGGTGGCAAACTCATACGGCTATGTCTTCGCAGGCGACTACATCTCGCCCGAGGGCGAGGTGCCGGCCACCGGCCTGCCCGGCATCGATTGGGAAACCTGCCAGACCATGCAACTACCTAACAACTGGGGCTACAACCGCCTGGTAGGATTCCGCTCGTTCCAGAACCTGCTCCACCAGCTAATTGATGTCACCAGCAAGGGAGGCAACATGCTGCTGAACATCGGACCCAACGCCGAGGGCGAGATATTGCCGCCCGCACGCCAGAATCTGCAACAGTTCGCGACCTGGATGAAGACCAATAGCGAGGCGATCCACGGCACCACAGCATCCCCGTTCGAGAGCCTGCCGTTTGACGGGCGTTGCACCCAGAAGCCCGGCAAACTCTATCTGCACTTGTTGCAGTGGCCGGCAAATCACCAAGTGGTCGTGCCGGTAAGCAACCGGGTCACCCGCGCCTGGCTGCTGGCCGATCCGACCCGGTCATTGCCGGTCAAGCCCGGCAAGGCGGGCATTATCATCGGACTGCCGAAAGATGCCCCGGATGCCAACGCCAGCGTGGTGGCCGTGGAAATCGAGGGTGCGGCGGCGGTCATTGCGCAGGTCGCCCCAATTTCGTTAGGCAAGCCGGTCACGGTGTCGGGTGAGTGGCAGGGCCGGGAGACATTGCGGAAATCCCATGTCAACGATGGCAAGACCGACACCATCTGGGCCGGTCCGGAGAACTCGCGCACGGGATGGGCCCAGATCGACCTCGGCGCGGCCTGCGCGGTGGATCGGGCGGTGCTCAGCGAAGGGCATCAATACACCCGCTGTGGCAAATTCGAGGTGCAGGCGCAAGTCGCCGGTGAATGGAAGACTCTGGCCACTGGCACCGGCATCGGCGCACTCAAGCAGGTCGGTTTCACCCCGGTTACGGCGCGGGTATTCCGACTAACCGTCGCGGTGGACAAGCCGGCCAACACGCCGGATGGCGAACCGGTCATCGCGGAGTTCCAGTTGTTCGGTGAATGAGATCAACCCGATAGGTCACCCGCCACAGGATAACATGACAGCATCACTCCGTATATCACAGTATAACATGACAGCATCACTCCGTATATTCTTCAGACTTGCCGGCATGGCCGCAAGCCTGCTGGCCTCGCAAACGGCGTCCGTGGCGTCTGAGGTGGAACTCATTCCCGGCCTCAACGCTGGCAAGGCGAACCGGTTTGAGTTTGCGCCCACGGACACACGGTTTGTGCGGCTGGCGATTGTTGCTGCGGATAACGGCGCGGCCTGTATCGACGAGATGGAGGTCTACAGCGCGGGCTCGACCGCCAATCTCGCGCTTGCCTCCACGGGTGCGAAGGCCAGCGCGTCGTCGAGTTTGGCCGGCTACGCGATCCACCGCATTGAAAACCTCAACGACGGACATTACGGCAATGAGCACAGCTGGATTTGTGGCGGCGCCAGCGGCTGGGTACAGGTGGAATTGCCAACAGCCGCCAAGGTCTCCAGCATCGTCATTTCCCGTGATCGGGAGGGCAAACTCAGCGACCGTCTGCTAGATGGATTTGAAATCCAGACATCGCCCGACGGCAGCCAATGGACGACTGTAAAGCGGATGAAATGCATAACTGGCAGTGGAGTCATGCGGCAATTTGCCTTGACGTTTGATCCAAAAGCGATTCGTGCGGCAGTCAAGGAGATGGCCGCCAAGCATCCCGGCTATGTCATGCCGGAACGTTTTGACGAGCAGATGTCTGGATACGAGCAGCAACTCGCCGGCGTGCTGGATGGCTTGGGCGCAAAACCTGAATCGCCTGCGTTCCAGGCGGCTCAAAAGACCAGCGTTCAAATGCATGACTTCCAGCGGCGGGTCCTGCTTGCCAACCCGGACATTGACTTTGATCGGATTCTGGCCGTCAAGCGCCGTCCCGCGCCGCCGTCTCTGATCAAGGCCGGATACCACGATGAGTTTGGCCTGCCGGTGAATTTCTGCGGCAATTCGTGCATCAATCCAGTCGGTTGGGACAATGAGATCGGCATGTTGTCTCTGCGCGACGGGCAGTGGAAGACCTTCTACCGTCCCGTGAAGCCCGCCATCGTCGGAGAAGTCAACCTGCACTTTGGCGCAAAGAAGATGTTGTTTTCCGCCGCCGGGGCCAACGGTCGCTGGCAGGTCTTTGAAATCAACACCGACGGTTCCGGCCTGCGCCAGGTCACCCGTGACGAATCCCACGATGTTGACAGCTATGGCGCCATGTACCTGCCCGACGGCCGCATCATCTTCAATTCCTCCTCCACCTTCGAAGGTGTTCCGTGCTTCAGCGGCACCGACTATGTCGCCAACCTGCACCTCATGAACGCCGACGGCAGCGGCGTCCGCCGCATCACCTTCGACCAGGAGACCAACCTGCATCCGACCATGCTACCAGACGGCAGGATTCTCTATATGCGCTGGGAATACGCCGACACTGCGCACTATTTTGCCCGCATCCTCATGACCATGAATCCGGACGGCACCAGCCAGAAGGAATACTACGGCTCCAACTCCTACTGGCCTAACACGCAGTTTTTTGCCAAGCCGATTCCGGGATCAACCTCCCAATTCATCGCCGTTGTTTCCGGCCACCACGGCACCTGCCGCGCGGGCGAACTATTCATCTTTGATACCGCCAAGGGCCGACAGGAAACCACCGGCGTGGTTCAGCGCGTCGCTCCGGCCTTGGCGACCCCGTCCACTCTGGGCCAGATCAAGGATGAACTGGTCGACGCCAGCTGGCCGAAATTCCTCCACCCCCATCCGATATCCGCCACGCTATACCTGGTCTCCGCTAAACTCTCAGCACGGGACAATTGGCAGATCTATCTAGCCGACACGTTTGGCAACATGACTCTTGTCGCTGCGGATCCCGAGTACGCCACGTTTGAACCGGTGCCGCTCAAATCCCAAGCGACTCCGCCGGTCATTCCCGACAAGATCGATCTCAAACAAAACGACGCCGTCGTCTTCATCCAGGACATCTATGAAGGAACAGGGCTGCGCGGCCTGCCGCGAGGCGTCGTCAAGTCTCTTCGTGTCTTCCAGTACGAGTACGCGTATCGTGATTTGGGAGGTCACTACATGGTCGGCATGGAAGGCCCGTGGGATGTCCGGCGTATTCTGGGCACAGTCCCGGTGTTTGCTGACGGGTCCGCCAATTTCCGCATTCCCGCCAATACTCCAGTGGCCATCCAGCCACTTGATGCCGAAGGCAAGGCGCTCCAACAGATGCGTTCCTGGCTCGTCGGCATGCCCGGTGAGAATGTCCATTGCGTCGGCTGCCATGAACAGCAGAACCAAACACTGCTTCCGAAAAAGACCATCGCCACCACCCATGCCCCGTTAGACATCACGCCTTGGTACGGCCCCAAGCGCGGGTTTTCGTTCCTGCGCGAAGTCCAACCCGTCCTCAACCGGCACTGCGTCTCCTGCCACAATGAGAGCAATGCCAGGATTCCCGATTTCAAGAATACAGCACTTGTCTCCGCCGATACCACCAAACTACAGAGCGCCTTCCCCGCCTCCTATCTGGCGATTCACCCGTATGTCCGCCGCAATGGTCCCGAGGGCGACTATCACATCCTCACCCCACTCGAATTCCACGCCGACACCTCCGAACTGGTCCAGATGTTAGAAAAGGGCCACCATGGCGTCATGCTAGAACCTGAGGCATGGGACCGGCTGATCACCTGGATCGACCTCAACGTCCCCTGTCACGGCACATGGAACGAGGCTAACAAGATTCCTAGCAACTTCGCCCAGCGCCGGCAGGAGATGCGGCAAAAGTATGCCGATATCAACGAAGACCCCGAAGCCATCGTTCACGGCGACAAGTATGACGAGACGCCCGTTGTGGCGCAAGAATCTCCCGAGCCCGATGCCATCGTCGCCAAGCCGGAGGGCTGGCCGTTCTCCGCCGACGAGGCCAAGAGACGCCAGAGCGCCCTCGGAGAATCCACCATGACCCTCGATCTCGGCAACGGCCAAACGCTCACCTTCGTCCGCATTCCCGCCGGCGAGTTTGCCATGGGCTCGGCCACCGGACCCCGTGACGAACGCCCGATGAGCGTGGTAAAGATCGCGAAGCCGTTCTGGGTCTGCACCACCGAGATTTCGTTAGCCCAATACCAGGTCTTCAACCCCAACCACAGAAACGGGTTCTACGACCAGCATTACAAAGACCAGGTCCGCCCCGGCTACGACATGGACAAGCCCGATCTTCCCGTCATCCGCGTCTCCTGGAACCAGTCCATCGAGTTCTGCCGCTGGTTGTCCGCCAAAGCAGGAAGGATCGTTTCGTTGCCCACCGAAGCCCAGTGGGAGTTCGCCTGCCGGGCTGGCTCCGACCAACCGATGTCCTTCGGCGACACCACCGCCGATTTCGCGAGGTTCGCCAACCTCGCCGACATCCAACTTCAAAAAATGGCTGTCAACGGGGTCGATCCCCAACCCATCCACAACCCCAACAAGTATTGGGACTTCCTCCCAAAAATCGCCACGGTGGACGACGGCAGCATGCTTCTCGCGCCGGTCACCCGCTATGACGCCAACTCCTGGGGAGTCAAAAACATGCACGGCAACGTCGCCGAATGGTGTCTTGATACTTACCGCGGCTATCCCTATCAGGCTGATGCGGCGGACACAGCAACGGCGGCCCGCGGCGTGAAAAAATCCGTCCGCGGCGGCTCTTGGAACGACCGCCCCTACCGGGCCACCAGTTCCTTCCGCCTCGCCTTCCCCGCCTGGCAGCAAGTGTACAACATCGGCTTCCGCCCGGTCATTGTTGCGGAATAGAAGATTTTGGATGAGGAGACCTGCAGCCTGACGGCCGAAAAGATCGGCATCAGTACATGGTGACCAGTACATGGTGACAGATGAATAAGTACATGGTGACAGATGAAAAGTGAAGAATCCGCTTGAGCGCACACATTTTGGTGGTAGGGTAGCCCAATGCGCAAGGCACGCTGGCTGGCTGGCTGGAAGGACTCAGGCACGAAACCGGTGATCTACCATTGTATCTCAAGGGTGGTTGACCGGCGGTTTGTGTTTAAGGAGCGGGAATGCGAGGCGTTCCGGATGTATATGCGGATGTATGAGAATTTTTCGGGCTGTCGGGTGTTGTCGTATTGCGTGATGTCCAATCATTTTCATTTGCTGCTGGAGGTGCCGCCGATGGCGGATGGCGGGTTGAGTGACGCGGAGTTATTGCAACGCCTTGGGGGGCTTTATTCCGAGGTGGTGGTGGCGGGTGTGGCGGCGGAATTGGCGGAGGCGAGGAGGATTTCTATCGGCGAGAGCGACGTTGCGGGAGATGCGCGGTTGGCGGGCATTCACGCGCGGTTCACCTACCGAATGCATGACCTGAGTGAGTTTATGAAGGGTCTGTTGATCCGCTTCACGCGGTGCTTCAACCGGTTGCATTCGAGGTCGGGGACTCTGTGGGAGGAACGCTTCAAGAGCGTGATCGTGGAAAGCGGGGAGGCGGCACGAACGATTGCGGCCTACATCGACCTCAATCCGGTGCGGGCGGGAATGATCAAGGATCCTGCGGATTACCGTTGGAGCAGTTATGGGGAATCGGTGGGCGGCGGCAAGAAAGGGAACGGGAAAAAGGCTCGCGAGGGCTTGGTGCGGGCGTATTTCTGCGATCAGGGAGTGGGGTTTGAGTCGGAAAAATGGCAGAAGGTCTCGCGCCTCTATCGGCGCTTGATGGGACTGGCTCTGGGACACCAACCGGGGCGGGCCGAGGTGCCGGGAACCGGGAATCGAGCGGGTCAAAGCACGCTGAACACGGCCGAGATGTTGGAGGGCAACGACAACGGCACGATCTTGAAGGATCTTAGAATTGCGAAGATGTTGCATTGTCGGGTGAGATATTTCACGGATGGGGCGGTGATCGGCAGCAAAGAGTTTGTGAACGAGGCGTTTGCCCGGGCACGGGAGCGATTCAGCGCCAAGCGTAAGGATGGGGCGCGGGCAATGCGGGGCAGTGGCAGCGCTGCGAAGGGACTACTGTGGAGTGCCAGGGATTTGCGCGTGGGAGTCTGACAATCACCCTCTTTGGGCAGTCTGGTCGGACCATGGACGCACAGGGACGCTGGCAGGCAGGTTGGAAGGATTCGGCGACCAAGGCGCCAAACTCAACATCTGCGGCATCCGCAAGCGGCGGTTGACTCCATGGATGAATCCCGCCAGCGTTTGCATCACTGCCAACAGAACTCCAGACCCCTTATACATGCGCCAGACTTGTCATAGGCAGCACCCTCGCAGTCCTTCGCATTCCTAAAAACAGCACAACAGAGCAGATTCTATACAATTTGTCTGTCACCTTGTGGCTGATTTGTCACCCTGTGGCTGATTTGTCACCCTGTGGCTGATTTGTCACCCTGTGGCTGATTTTCCGGCTTTAATGGTTTTTCTCCGGGATCAAAGGGCCGCCGGCACGTGCCGGCGGCCCGCATTTCCCATCCCACGCGGCCACTCTCATAGCCGCCTGTCCATGCACCAATCGGTTCAGCTCTCCATCCTCGCCCTCGTCTCGCTGCTGCCAACCCCGGCGGTGGCTGTCATCTATGCCAATCTCGTCGGTCGGTTGGACCAATGTGGTGCCTCCCGATCCGAGCATCACGATTCTAACGAATCCTGTCCGCGTTCGCCCCGCGCTGCCAGCCGGCGCAACGAGAAAATTTTGCCGCTTGGTCGTCACGCCCGCGCCATGTATACTCAAGCACACGAACATGAGACCATCATTACAACATCCCCATTCAACTATCGACCCCATATGAACACAATCCATCGAACATCCCATCTATTATTGCCACGGCTGACGCGCATCACCATGCTGGTCATTGCCTCCGCGGCGCTTGCCCGCGCGGGTGACGGCGACCTGCTGCTCAATGATTTCGAAGGTGCCGACTACGGAGCTTGGAGAACCGAAGGCGCGGCGTTCGGGCTGGGCCCGGCCCAAGGCACGCTGCCGGGCCAGATGGAAGTCACCGGGTTCCTGGGCAAGGGCCTGGCTAACAGCTTCCACGGCGGCGACCGGACGACCGGCACACTCACATCGCCCGAGTTCACCATCGAGCGGGACTACCTCACGTTCCTCGTTGGCGGGGGCGGCTACCAGGGCAAGACCTGCATGAACCTGTTAGTCGGCGGCGCGCTCGTGCTCACCGCGACCGGACCCAACACCGCGCCAGGAGGCAGTGAATTGCTCAACTGGGAAAATTGGGACGTGAAGAAATACAAGGGCAGGAAGGCCGTGATTCAAATCGTCGATGACGCGTCGGGTGGCTGGGGCCACATCAACGTCGACCAAATCTCGCAGAGCAACACGCCCGCGAAAAAGTTACCCGCCGCACCCATCATAACACAGCCGGCGCCCGCGCCTGAAAATGCCCGCGAAGTTGCCATCACCGGCAAATACCTCATTTTCCCTGTTTCGAACAAGGGCCAGCGCGGCCGGATGACGATTCGTGTCGGCGACCAATTGGTTCACAATCTGGATTGCGACTTCCCGGCTGACAAGGATGGCATCGATTGGTGGGGCTGGCTGGACATGTCTGAATACCAAGGCAAGACCGCGCGTATTTCCACCAAGGCGGCTCCGGAAGTTGCCGCCATGATCGAATCCAGCAATCAACTGCGCCACCTCCAACCGCTCTACGACGAGGCGCTGCGGCCGCAATTCCACATGAGCCAGATGCGCGGCTGGAACAATGATCCGAACGGGATGTGCTACTACGACGGCGACTATCATTTTTTCTGGCAGAGCAACCCGGCAGGTGCCCCGTGGGCTAACATGTATTGGGGCCACGCCACCAGCCCGGACATGGTGCATTGGACCGAGCAAAACCATGCGCTGCGCCCGTTCGGCGACAAGGTCGCGAATCGTCACCCGTCGATGGCCGACGCCAGTTGCTTCTCGGGCAGTGGCAACGTCGACACCTACAACACCGGCGGTTGGCAAAAAGGCAAGGAAAAGACGATGGTCCTGGTGTTCACTGACACAGGTTGCGGCGAGTCGATCGCGTACTCGACGGACCGCGGGAAGTCGTGGACCTATTACGGAGGCAATCCCGTCATCAAGCATTCGGGCCGCGACCCGAAACTCATTTGGTATGCGCCGGGCAAGCACTGGGTGATCACCCTGTTTGACGAACGCGCTCCTTACGGTCAAAACATCTCAATTTACACCAGCAAGGACCTCAAACACTGGGAATACGCCAGCAGCATCCCCGGATACTTCGAGTGTGCCGAAATGTTCGAACTGCCGGTCGATGGAAATCAGGCTAACAAAAAATGGGTGATGTTTGCCGCGGACGCCCAGTACGCGATCGGCAACTTCGACGGCAATAAGTTCACGCCCGAACACCCGGGGAAACACCAGGTCCACTGGGGCCCGTATTATGCATCGCAATGCTTTAGCAACCCGCCCGACGGCCGCGTCGTGCAGATCGGTAGGGCGCGCATCGACATGCCCGGGATGCCGTTCAACCAAACCTTCAGCCTGCCCACCCACCTGACATTGCACACCACCGACGAGGGCATCCGTATGTTCGCCGCGCCAATCAAGGAAATCGATGCCCTGCGCAAGCCGAATCCGAAGACAATTTCTAACAAGGTACTGGCGGCCGCCACCCCGGCGGTGGAGTTCGATGCCGCCGGCCAACTCCACGACATCGTGGTGACCATGAAAAAAGGCACCGCAGCGCAAGCCGTGCTGCGCTTTGGCGACAATGCCGTGACCTACGACTTCGGCAGCCAGAACCTTGACGAAATGCCGCTCAAGATGAAGGACGACAAGGTGACGATGCGCGTGCTGGTGGACCGCCCGATGTTCGAGGTGGTCGGTGGCGGCGGGGCCTGCTACAAGACCGCTGCCCGCCGCGACATGGGCAAAGCACTCGGCAAAATCTCGCTAACCGCTCAAGGCGGCACCCTCACCGTCGAGTCGCTGGAAGTTTACGAAATGAATTCCACATGGAAGAATGAATGACAGGACGGAATGACGATCTGGCACGGATTCCGTGCCCAAGCAGTGACCCAAGCCTTCCCGTCAACGATGGGGACACCTCCGCGAAAGGGTGGTGCTTTTTCGGCTTTCCCGCCGTGGTACGTGCCCGGTTCCGCCGGGGGCGACTGGTTTCCGACTGCCTGGTGACGGATGCGGGGTATTTTCCCCACAGCATAGGCCACAAGGCCTTCCGGCCGGATGCCGAGCGGGAAGCCATTCTCATGCTGTGTTTGGCCGGCGCAGGCTGGGCGGAGGATCTCAATTCGCGAGCGTCCCGGAGAACGCCGGTCAGGGCCCGCGAAATCCTCATCATCCCCGCAGGTACCCCGCATTTCTACGCCGCCGATCAACAGGAGCCCTGGAGCATCCTCTGGTTGCACCTCAGCGGCCCCCGCGCCCAAATGCCCGTTCCATCCCACGGAGTCGGCCTCATCCTTCTGTCCCCCACAGCAAATTGGCCATAGCCGTGCATTATGCCTATCCCAAGCGCATCGTCAGCGTCATGCTTCTGTCCCCCCACAGCAATTAGGCCATGCCAGACCAGCACACACCGATGAAATCAGCAACCCACCTTCCACACAAGGCCGCCGTCAAAGCCAGCGTCAGCCAGATTACGCTGCCCACCTATCTGCCCGCCGCGCCGGACAAGAACCCGATGTTCCTGGAGAAGCGCGTCTATCAAGGCAGCAGCGGCAAAGTGTATCCACTGCCGTTCACCGACCGCATCGCTGAAAAGCCGGTTAACCGCAAGTGGCTGGCGATCTGGATCGACAACGAATTTCTCCGCGTGCTCGTGTTGCCGGAAATCGGCGGACGCATCCACGCGATGCAAGACAAGACCAACGGCTACGATCTCATCTACAACCAGCACGTCATCAAACCCGCGCTCGTCGGCCTGGCCGGGCCGTGGATTTCGGGCGGCATCGAGTTCAACTGGCCGCAGCATCATCGCCCCGCGACATTCCTGCCGGTGGATCACGAGATCGAGCGACACGCCGATGGCTCGGTGACGGTCTGGTGCAGCGATCACGACCCGATGTCCCGCATGAAAGGGATGCATGGCGTCTGCCTCCATCCGGGCAAAGCTTACGTGGAACTCAAAGCCCGCGCCTATAATCGAACGCCGCTCACGCAAACGTTTCTCTGGTGGGCGAACGTCGCGACACGCGTCCATGAGGCGTATCAGAGTTTCTTCCCGCCGGACGTGTATTACGTCGCCGATCACGCGCGGCGTTCGATGAGCGAGTATCCGTTGGCACAGGGGCACTACTACGGCGTAAACTACGGCGAACGCGGGCGCAAAGGCATTCCCAAGAGCGAGGTGCCCGGGCAATTCATTCCGCCGCATTGCGCGCCATCCTCCCAGCCCCCAGACGCCGGCACCCAGATGCCATCCTACGCGCCGAACGACCTATCCTTCTACGCGAACATTCCCGTGCCCACCTCCTACATGTGCATGGGCAGCCAGGAAGATTTTTTCGGCGGCTACGATTACGCGGCGCAGGCGGGCATCATCCATATCGCCAATCACCACATCTCGCCCGGCAAGAAACAGTGGACCTGGGGCAATCACGAGTTCGGCTACGCGTGGGATCGCAACCTCACCGAGCACGATGCGAAAGCCGAGTTCGGCCCGTACATTGAGATCATGGCGGGCGTTTACACCGACAACCAGCCCGACTTCAGCTTCCTCCAGCCCGGCGAAACGAAGACCTGGAGCCAGTATTGGTATCCCATCCAGAAGATCGGACCGGCGCAACATGCAAACATTGATGCGGCAATTTCGTTGCGACTTAGCGGGAGTCGCCAGACCACCATCATTCAAATCGGCGTTTCCGTGACGAGAGAATTTCCCAAGGCCAGGATTTCTCTCGAAGCAACCAGCGGAAGAAAAGCTAGCAGCGCTCCGCCGAACGCCGCTACGTTCAGGACGCTGGCTCGCCATACCTGCGACCTTGCTCCGGGCGTCCCATTTGTCACATCAGTCGGGTTGCCGCCTGGTCTTCGCGAAACCGATTTGCTCCTGCGCGTCACGGATTCCACTGGCACCGAAATCATTTCCTATCAGCCCAAGGCGCACGCGAAGGGTGAAGTGCCACCGCCCGCCTCAGAACCGCCCGCACCGTGCGACATCGCGAGCGCCGACGAACTTTACGTCACCGGCCTCCACCTGGACCAATATCGTCACGCGACCCGTTGCCCCACGCTCTACTGGCGCGAGGCGCTGCGGCGCGATCCCCTGGATTCGCGTTGCAACAATGCGCTCGGCTTGTGGCATTACAAACGTGGCGAATTTGCCATTGCCGAAAAGCATTTTCGTCAGGCAATCACGCGGCTCACGCGCCGCAACGCGAATCCTTACGACGGCGAGCCGCTCTATCATCTCGGCCTGACACTGCGCCACCTCGGTCGCGACGAAGAAGCATACGCCGCGTTTTACAAGGCGACATGGAATCATGCTTGGGCTGGAGCGGGCTACCACGCGCTGGCGCAGATTGACTGCTCGCGGCGCAACTGGACGACCGCCGTGGATCACCTGAACTACTCGCTGCGATTCGACACGGACAACCTCCGCGCCCGCAACCTGAAATTCATCGCGCTACGCCACCTCAATCGCGCGGTGGAGGCCGAGGCATTGCTGCGTGCAACGCTT
>CAIVSK010000270.1 GCA_903908495.1 Akkermansiaceae bacterium | reverse complement strand
TGCCGTCCTTGTCCTTGTCCTTGTCGCCCTTCTTGCACTTGTCGCATTCGGCGAGCGTGCCGTCCTTATCCTTGTCCTTGTCGCCCTTCTTGCACTTGTCGCATTCGGCGAGGGTGCCGTCCTTGTCCTTGTCCTTGTCGCCCTTCTTGCACTTGCCGCAATCGGCAACGGTGGCGGCGTCCTTCTTGGTCTGGTCGCGACCCGTGGTCTTGTCACTTGGACAGGCGAGGGCGAGCGGGGCGATGATAAATGCCGCAAGCAGCATGCTGAGTTTCGATTTCATAGTGGTTTGGTTGGTTTGGTGGATTGCAGGTGGTCTGGCATCAGGCCAAGCCCATCGTTGGGAGCCATGCCGAAGGAAATTATTCACAAAATTTCTTTAATGCAAAAAATTTCCTACGCGAGTGAGCAAACTCCGCAAGCTCGGGGAAGTTGCCCGAAATTTGAATTTCTTTGAATTTGGGTGGTGGGTGAGGCGGATTGGGCTTGGCCGGGGCGGGGTCAGCGGCTATCAGGAGTGGCATTCCCGTGTCTTTCACCGTCCTCGCCACCGATTCCAGCAGTTCCGCCCGCCGCGGTGAATTGGTGTTGCCGCATGGCACGGTGAGCACGCCGATGTTCATGCCGGTGGGGACCCAGGGCTCGGTCAAGACGCTGCATCCGGCGGAATTGGAGGCGCTCGGGGCCCAAATCATCCTCGGCAACACGTATCACCTGTGGCTGCGCCCGGGCCATGAGCTGATCCGCGAGATGGGCGGGCTGCATGCTTTCACCACCTGGCAGCACCCGCTGCTGACCGATTCCGGCGGCTTTCAAGTGTGGTCGCTGGCCAAGCTGCGAAAAATCACCGAGGAGGGCGTGCGCTTCCAAAACCACCTCGACGGCTCGAAAATGCTGCTCACCCCGGAATTGAGCATGGACATCCAGGCCGCCCTGGGTGCCGACATCGCGATGCTCTTCGACGAATGCCCGCCCTACCCCTGCGACGAGGCCTATGCCGCCAAGTCGATGGCGCTGACCAGTCGCTGGGCGCGGCGCTGCAAGGATTGGGTCGAGGCCAACCAACCCCGCTCCGGCGATGGCCGCCAACACCATTTTGGGATTGTTCAGGGCTCGGTGTTTGCCGATTTGCGCGAACAATCGGCGCGTGAACTCGTCGCGCTCGACTTCGACGGCTACGCGATCGGCGGGGTATCCGTGGGCGAACCACAACACGAAATGTTCCGCGCCATCGAAAACGCGGTGCCTTTCCTGCCGCAGACCAAGCCACGATACGCCATGGGCCTGGGCACCCCGCCGCAAATCCTCGAGATGATCGCCCGCGGCGTGGACCTCTTCGATTGCGTGATGCCCACCCGCGTGGCGCGCCACGGCATCGCCTTCACCCTCGACGGCCCGCTTCACATCAAAAACCTCATCCACGCCAAAGACCCCCGCCCGTTGTGCGAATCCGCCCACCCCCACGTGGCCGGTTTTTCCCGCGCCTACCTCCGCCACTTGTTTCGCTCTGGCGAAATTCTCGCTTTGCGGTTGCTTTCTTTCCATAATTTGCATTTCTTCCTCCGCCTCGTTGCTGGTGCGCGCGATGCCATCACCGACGGCACCTACCAGACTTTCAAAGACTCTTTCATCCAACGCTACACCCACCCCACTGCCCCATGACCGCATTCCCCACGCTTTCCACGATCCTTGCCGCCGCCGACGCCACCCCCGTCAACGGCATCGGCGGCCTGTTAGGCAACCCGCTGGTCATGATGGGCCTGATGTTCGTGATGTTCTATTTCCTGCTCATCCGCCCGCAACAGCGCCAGCGCAAGGAAATGGCAGCCCGCATCGCCGCCCTCCAAACCGGCGACCGCGTGGTGACCTCCTCCGGCATCCACGGTTTGGTCCACAACATCAAGGAGCACACCGTGGTCATCAAGGTCTCTGAAGGCACCATGATCGAGTTCGACAAAGTCGCCATCGCGGCCGTCCACAAGCGCGAGTCCAAGTAAGTCCGCCGCACCTTTCATGCTCGCTGCCGCCCATGCCCGCAACGATCGCCCGCTGACCCGATGGGTCCGCGGTGGCGTCGGGTCATGGCGGGTTTTGCAGCGGGCCGCAGCCACCGCCGGATTTCCGGCCTGCCTGCTCGGTCTGCTGGTCACCGGCCTTGGTGCCAGTGCCCTCGCCGCCGTCGAGCTGCCGGGGTTTCTAACGCCAAAAAAATCCCTCGTGACCCACGGCGGCACGGTGTTTGAGTTGCGGATAGTGCCCCGCGAAGATGACACCGGGGCCTCCATACTCATCACCAAGGCGCAACTCCAACAGACCATCGCGGTGCTCGACAAGCGGCTCAAGGCGCAGGGCATGCGCGATGCCCGAGTCGCCGCAGGCGATGACGAGAGCATCGAGCGCATCGTGGTGAAATTGCCCGGGGTGGCCGCCGATGCCGCCAAGCCGGTCAGAAATCTCCTCGAAAAGACCGGCAAGCTTGAACTCCGCGAAGTCAGCACTCGCAACGACGAAGCCAGCCCCGACGGCAAAACGCTCGCCGCACGGGTCGCGGCCAAGGAGGAAATCGTCCCGGGCTACAGGATTTACCCGTACACACGCAAGGATGCGGACGGGAACGAAACCACCACGCCGATCCTACTGAACCGCCGCAGCGCCATCAGCGGCGGCGATATTGCGCTGGCGACCCCCTCGCCGCAACAGGCCGACGCCGTGTTCATCACCCTCAACAAACCCGGCACCGACAAAATGATCGCCTTCACCAAGGACATGGCTCGCGGCAAGGACCGCATCGCCATTGTCCTCGACGGCATCGTCATCAGCGCCCCGGTCGTCAACTTTGTGCCGCTGGGCAAAAGCTTCATCATCGAAGGTCTGCGCGAACCCGGCGAAGTGCAAAGTCTCGTGTGCGCCCTGTCGTGCCCGTTGGAATTTTCCGTCGTCATTGAGACGGAACGCAGCATTCCGCCACCCAACGAATCCAAGTAAAAAGCTTTTCCCGATCCCTCTCACCCACCCAACCGTATGCATCCTGCCATGTTTCTAGCCGTCGCTACTGCCAAGTCCTTTTACGAAGATCCGCTGACCTTGTTTGTTGTCGGTTTGGTCCTGATGCTGTTGTTTTTCTGGTATTTTGCGACCGAAATCGAGCGCCGCAAACGCAACATCGGCACCATCCTGACCATCGGCGTGGTGTCGCTCTGCGTGCTGGCGACCCTGCCGCCCAAGGAGCGGCTCAAGGGCGGGATCGACATCCTCGGCGGTTCGTCGTTTTCGCTGCACATCCAACCGCGAACCGATGCCAATGGCGGCGAAATGCCCGTCACCCCGTCGCAAGTCGACCAGGCGATCATGGTCATCGAAAAACGCCTCAACGGCATGGGCACGGCCGAGCCGATCATTGCCCGCCAAGGCACCGCCGGCATCCTGCTGCAAATGCCCGGCGTCGAACCGGAAGAAAGCGCCAAAATCCGCCTGACGCTTGAAAAGGTGGCCAAGCTGGAACTGCGCGAGGTGAGCTCACGCAACGACGAGACCGGCCCCGATGGCAAGACCCTCGCCGCCCGCGTCGAATCTGGGGCTGAAATCGTTCCTGGCTACAAAGCGTTCATTTACAAGCACAAGGATGCGGACGGCAACGAGATGAAAACGCCGATCCTGCTGAACAAGCGCTCCGCCCTCGGCGGCCACGACATCGCCCTGGCCACCCCGTCGCCGCAACAGGCCGACGCGGTCTCCATCACCCTCAACAACGAAGGTACCGACAAAATGATCGCCCTCACCAAGGACATGACCCCGCGCCGGGACCGGATCGCCATCGTCCTCGACGGCACCGTCATCAGTGCGCCGGTGGTCAACTCGACGCCGCTGGGCAAGCAATTCATTGTGGAAGGGCTGCATGAGCCCGGTGAGGTCCAAAGCCTCTCAAACGCGCTGATGAACCCGCTGGAAAACGCCTTGAAGGTCGATGAAATGCGCAACGTCTCCCCCACCCTCGGTTCCGCGGTGGTCAAGCAAGGGCTCGTCGCCGGCGTGCTCGCGCTATCACTGACCTTCCTGTTCGTGCTGATTTATTACCATATTTCAGGGATTATTGCCATCGTCGGACTGATCGTCAACACGGTGATTTTGTTCGGGGTGATGGCCATGTTCGGGTTCACCTTCACGCTGCCGGGCATCGCCGGCATGGTGCTGACCATCGGTATGGCGGTGGACGCCAACGTGCTCATCTACGAACGCTTGCGCGAGGAAATGCGCAGCGGCAAATCAATCAAGAACGCCATCGAATCGGCCTACGACCACGCCTTCACCGCCATTTTCGACTCCCACATCACCTCGCTCATCACCGCGCTCATCCTCTTCTGGCTGGGTAGCGGCACCATCAAGGGCTTCGCCATCACTCTCACCATCGGGGTCACCGCTTCGTTGTTCTCCGCGATTCTGGTCACCCGCGTCATCTTCCGCTGGGGGGTGGATTTCAACTGGTGGAAAAAACTCACCTTCCTGGACCTGATCAAGTCCGCACACTACGATTTCCTCGGCAAACGCCGCATCTGCATCGGTGCCGCGCTGGCCACCATCGTCCTGTCATTCATCGCCTTCGGGGTGCGCGGCGAGCGTGCGCTGGGCATCGACTTCACCGGCGGCACCCGCATCATCTTCCTGCTCGGCAAGGAAACCAAGATTCCGCTCGAAACGGTGCAGAAGGTCATCGACGGCATCAAGCTGTCGAAAGCCGCCTATCCCCAATTGGAAAGCAACGTGACGACGGGCACGCTTTTGACCGTGCGCTGCGCCACCGATGACGCGAAGAAGGACATCAAGGACGCGAGCAACATCATCAGCAAACTGCGCGAATCCATTCCCGTCCTCGGTGCCAAAGGCGATAACGCCAGCATCGTGTTCCAGCTGGGCAAGGACGCCAAAGCGCCGCTCGAGCAAGTTCAGAAGACCCTCGATGACCTGAAGGCCGGCCTCGCCAAGCCAGCCACCGCCAAGGAGGACAGCAGCGCCGGCACCGTCACCCTCGTCACCGTGCGATGCGCCGCCAAGGACACTGCGGCGGTGAGCGCCAAGCTGCTGGAGGCCGTGCCCACCCTCGGCACCAAAGTCACCGATTCCACCGACTTCGCCATCGATGCCTCCCAGGAAGAAGTTTCCGCCCTCATCGGCGGTTCGTTCCTCATCCAATCGCTCATCGCCATCGCCATGGGCTTCATCGGCATCGTCCTCTACATGACCATGCGCTTCGAGTTCTCGTTCGCATTGGGCGGCTTCGTCGCCATTTTCCATGACGTCATCATCTGCGTCGGCATGGTCGTGCTGATGGGCGGCGAGCTCTCGCTCATCCACGTCGGTGCCGTGCTGACCATTGCCGGTTACTCGATCAGTGACACCATCGTGGTGTTCGACCGGGTGCGGGAAATGCTGCTGATCCGCACCGACTCGGTGGAGAAGATCATGAACGAGGCCATCAACGCCACGCTGTCGCGAACCTTGCTCACCTCCAGCGCCACCCTCATCAGCGTGGCCATCCTCGCGTTCCTCGGCGGCTCCGCCTTGCGCGACTTCGGCGTGATCATCTTCATCGGCATCGTGGTCGGTACCTTCTCGTCCATCTTCATCGCCTCGCCGGTGGTGCTGTGGTGGAGCAAGCGCAAGGGCGTGAGCATCCGCGAGGACGTCCTCGCCACCGTCGCCAAGGCCGAGTCCATGTCCGCCGCGCCGTAAGGGGATCGGGGATACCCGCTGTTCATCACCACCGCCCGAGGCGAGGAGAAACCGACGTTCTTCCGGGTCGCGGTTTCCAGCAACTGAGATTCCTGCCTGAAGTCGTCCTGCATTTTTCCAGCACACCATCCGTGCGCCCTCGTGGGCCGCGAGGATTGTGCCGATGAAGCAATTTCCCTTGATGCCAATCATCGGCCAAGCATCCAGGGTCGCTCGGCAGCTGCATGATTGGGCGGAAATGCGTTGCCAAAGCAAGCCATTCGGCAACCATGGCTGCAGGCGAAACGTGTCCGCCGCCCACTCAAGACAGTCATGCAATATCCACTCCTCCTCAGCCCGCTAATGCTTCTTGGCCTCGCCGGACTCACCGTCGCCGAACCGCTGCCGGTGCGCCCTGCCAACGACACCTCGATCGGGGCCGCCACCGCCGCGAGCAGCGCCTCCAGACTCATTTCCATCACCGATCCGAAAGTCCTCGCCGGCCTGTCGCCGCTCAACTGGATCCGCAGCACCGACGCAGTGCATTCCCCCGTCTGCGGTGCCTCTTTCAAGCTCGCGTTCCTCGATACCCAGCGCGTGGTGCTCACCCGCATCATCGTCATGGTCCCCATCTCCGGCAAGGCCCGCGCTGAGGTCAGCGCCGCCGTCCAATCGTATCTGCAAACCAGCAAGGACGCCCACACCCACTTGCTCGACCTCGGCCCCGTCCGCTTCGACGTCGCCGACGACGCCCACCCCACTGCCGGCGGCCACCAGGCAATCTATCAAGCCGCGCTGGCGCAGTTCGACAAGCTCGTCAAATAGCAATCCGTGGCGAACCCACAACAGTCCCGATTCGGTCTGTCGTCCGTGTATCTTAAAAACCCATCATGTCACCCCCATCCTTCTTCTCGCGTCGGATCATCGGGCTCTGCCTTGTCGTGGCGCTGTGCGCTGGAGCGCTGCGTTGGCACCAGCACGCGCCTGCCTCCCGCGCGCCATCCCCACTCGCGACGGCAGCGACGGTCAGCAGCAAGCCCGCGGTACCCCCTGCTGCAAGCACGTCAGTCGCCAACACCACCGGACCCCGCCAACCCACAACTGCCGCCACCACAGTTGCTACCGCCCCTGCGCCTCCTCAGGCTGGAGTTGCCCGCGAGATGGATATTGCGGTGAGCCCCTATGCCGGCGGCTTGCGTGAGCGCGGCAAATCCAAGCGCGCATGGGATGTGGGCTATATCGAAAGTTTCCAACACGCGAAGGACGGTGATCCAGTTCGCTTTGAACTCACCAACGGCGTCATGGCTGCCGGATCCGTCAAAATCATTCAACTCCGGGACGGCGCGGTGAGTTATGTCTCCGGCGAGCTAACAGCACCGGAGGCCGGCAGGTTCTTCTTCCTCACACCACCCGCCGGTGGCAAGGCCGGCAAGGCGGTCGGTGTGGTGGAGTTTCCGGCGAGCAAGACCGCCTACCGCATTGAACCAACCGCAGCCGACGGCGCCCCGGAATTCTGGCAACGGCGGCTCGACGAAGTTATTTGCATGGATATGCCGGCCGTCGATCCGGCGAAGCTGCAGGCGGCACAAGACGCGGCTGAGGAGACCGGGAATATCGTCCCCCTACGTCCCGATCTGGTGCCGTACTATGTGCCGAGCTACAACTCCGACATAGTTTCCCTGCAGAGTTATCCCGGCTCACCCGCCGTGCTGCTGCTGGATTTTGCCGGTGGCTATACCTCCGGTTGGGGTGGCGTTACTTATGCGCGCCCCAACGTGAGCAACGATACGATCAAGGACGTTTGGAAGCGGGTGGCGGAAGATTACATGCCGTTCAACATCAACGTGACTACCGATATCAAAGTGTTTCAGGCAGCCCCGGCGGCAAGCCGCCAGCGTTGCTGTTTCACCACCACCCCGGTGACTGCCGCCGGCGTGGCGTATTTCGGGTCCTGGAACTGGGGCAACGACACGGTCTGCTGGTCAGTCTACTGTGCCGGCAAGGCCGCCGCAGAAGTCGGCGCACATGAACCCGGCCACACGCTCGGCCTGGCCCATCAGACCCAGGATTTCCCCGATGGCACCCACAATGAGTACTATGGAGGTCAGGGCGGCGGCCAGACCGGTTGGGCTCCGATCATGGGGGTCGGTTACTATCAGGCGCTGAGCACCTGGGCCAAAGGCGAATTCAACAATGCCAGCCAACACCAGGACGAGTTGCAGACGATAACCACGGCTAACAACAATGTGCATTACCGCAGCGACGACACCGGCGACACGCTGGCGACCTCGCGCTATCTGGAAATTAACAACGACCACACGGTGTTTGCCGAGGGCGTGATCGAGCGCAGCGACGACACCGATGCTTTCCAATTCACCACCACCACCGGCGGCGCGGTCAGCTTGACGGTCAGCCCGGTGGCCGTCGGTGACTGGGGCGACCTGGCCACCATGGCCAGCTTGGCGGATGCGAGTGATGCCGTCATCGCGAGCAACAACGCCCAGGACCAGGTGTCTTCCACCATCACGGCCAACCTGCCAGCGGGAACTTATACCTTCCGCGTCACCGGTGCCGGGAAAAACGATCCGGTGACCAATGGATTTTCGAGCTACGCGAGCCTCGGCTATTATTCCATCTCCGGCAGTGTGGCGGGAGCGCGGATGCCCAGCCGCTTGAGCGTGGCGGAACACGCGGCTAACAACACGGTGGTCGGCTCGGTGGCCGCCACCAATCCCAACGGCAGCCCGTTGGTCTATGCGATTGCCGCGGGCAATACCGGCCCGACGTTTTCCGTGGACAACTCCGGCGTGGTCCGCGTGGCCGACAACACCCTGCTCGACTACTACGCGCTGGCGGCCAATCCGTCTCTCTATGCGGCACAGTTCGAGTTGTTCATGAACATCACCAATGTGAACAACCCGGCACTGACGGAATCCAACCGGCGCGTCGTCGTCGCCGTGCAACAATTATATGCACCGGTGCCAACGACCTTGACCGCCACCTTGGACAGCAGTTTGCGGATTGACCTGGCGTGGGCCGGAAGCTTTGGTGCGACCCGCTATCACGTGAAACGATCGACCACTCATGGCGGACCTTACACGACGCTGGCCAGTCCGACCGGCACCAGTTATACCGATGGGGCCCTGACCAATGGGGTGACATATTACTACGTGGTATCGGCAGTCAACGCGAATGGCGAAAGCTATAACTCAACGGAAGCGGGCAGCTTGGCACTGACGGTGGCAGGCGGCTTTGAATCCCCGATCATGAGCGCAGGCACCTTTCAATACAATCCCACCGGCGGGGGCGGATGGACCTTCGCAGGCACCAGTCCCAGCGGCTCGGGAATTGTCTCCAACGGCAGCGGGTTTTCCAATCCGAATGCCCCGGAAGGTGTGCAGGCGGCATTCATCCAGGAGTTTGGCGCCATCTCACAAACCTTCGCCGGCTTCACCCCGGGGACGCTCTACACCATTTCTTACGCTGCAGCGCAACGCGGGTCGCAGACTGGTGAGTCGTGGAACGTCGTCATCGACGGCACGGTGATCAAAACCCACACCCCGGGATCAACCAACTTCACCAGCTATAGCGCCACCTTCACCGCCACCACCACGACCCACACGCTTGCCTTTGTGGGAACCGATCTTGCTGGCGGCGACAACACCGTGTTCATCGACAACGTGCAGATCAGCGTCGCCACGCCGATCTTGAATTCCAGCTTTGAAGCCCCGGGGATTGGGACCGGAAACTATCGCTACAATCCTACGGGCGGCTCGTGGGCATTCAATGGTGCCAGCCCCAACGGCTCGGGCATCGTCGCCAATGGCAGCGGCTTTTCCAACCCCAACGCGCCGCTGGGAACCCAGGCGGCGTTTATCCAGGAGTTCGGCTCCATTTCCCAAACTCTATCGGGCTTAACGATTGGCAAGACTTACACGCTGGGTTACTCGGCAGCACAGAGGGCAGGCAGCAATGGTGGCGAATCGTGGAATGTGAAAATCGATAGTTCGGTGATTCAATCCAACAGCCCGGGCAGCACCAGCTACACCCCCTACACGGCCATCTTCGTGGCCACCGCAGCCACCCACACGCTCACTTTTGTCGGAACCGATCTGGCCGGTGGCGACAACACCGTGTTCATCGACAACGTCACCCTCAGCCTGCTGTCGCCGTTGCAACCGGTGGCCGCCGGGGTTGCCTTGGCCAACCCCGCGAACAACAGCGTTTTTGCGGCCCATGCGCCGGTCAATCTGGCGGCGTCAGTGACCGCCAATGGCAACCTCATCAATGGCGTGCAGTTCTATATCGACGACGCCATGATCAGCCAAAGCGCCAACGCGCCCTACAGCTGTGCGTGGGCGAATGCCGGCGAGGGTGCTCATTCCATGGTGGCCCGGGTGCTCTTCAACAATGGCAGCTTTGCGGATTCCATTCCCGTCGACATCGTCGTCGCAAACGCCAACCCGAATTTGGGATTTGAAAGTCCCAGCCTGGGTTCCGGCAACTATTCAGCCTCTCCCGGTGGCGCGTCCTGGACGTTTGATGCCACCGGCATCGCCGCCAATGGCAGCGGCTTTAACAATCCCAATGCACCGGAAGGCAGCCAGACCGCCTGGGTGCAACGCAGCGGCAGCTTGAGCCAGAGCCTGTCAGGTTTTGTGCCGGGCACCAGTTACACCCTCACATACTCGGCGGCGCAGCGCGGGGCGGTCCAAAACGGCGGCCAGACGTGGAACGTCGATATTGATGGCACGGCGATCAGCTCTAACAACCCAGGAGCGGCTGCCACCAGTTTCACCACCTACACGGCGAGTTTCACGGCATCGGCGGTGGCACACACGTTGGCCTTTACAGGCACCAACTTGAACGGCGGCGACAACACCGTTTTCATTGACAAGGTGAGCATCAGTCCGCCGCTGGCAACCACCCCGACACCGACCTTGATGAGCGACACCCTACCGGCGAGCGCGGCGGATGTGGTGGGCAGCCAGGTGACCTTGTCGGCGGCCTTCAGCAGCACCCAGCCGGTCACCTATCAGTGGCAAAAGATTGTTGGCGGTCAATTGACGGATATCGCAGGGGCGACGACCCCGACATTGACCGTCTCTAACCTGCAATTGAGTGACACGGGTTTGTACCGGTTAGAGGCGGCGAATTCATTTGGCAGCGCGGTGAGCACCGCGATTCCGCTCACCGTCTCCAGCGCGGCCGCAGCGGTGGCCAACGTCATCACCAGCTACGCCGCCCAAACCGGGCTTGGCAGCGTGAGCGGGAATTTCTCCCCCACCTGGACCGTGGCACCCGGCAGTCTGATTGCCGGCCAATCGCCCAGCGCGGTGGGAGGTGGCAATTTCGAGCACAACGTCGGCGTGCTGACCGATGGCACCTTTGGCCGCTTGACCTATGGTCTAGGGGCACCCACCGTGACCCAAGTCTCATGCGGCAATACCAATGGGGGGCAGTCGGTCACATATACACTCGCGGCATCCGCCGGCGGCTATGCACTTTCCAACATCGTGGTGTATGGCGGTTGGTGCGATGCAGGCCGCGATCAACAGGCCTACACCGTCTATTACTCCACCGTGGCCGATCCCACCAACTTCGTCCTGTTGGCGAGCGTTGACTACAACCCGGCCAATCCCGATTCCGTTCAATCCGCCACGCGGGCGACCTTGAGCTCGGCGAGTGCCGCTCCGCTGGCCAGCAACGTTGCGGCGTTGAAGTTTGATTTCACGACGCCGACTTCTGAGAATGGATATTGTGGCTATTCGGAAATCGCCGCATATGGCACATCCGTCGGACCGGTGGTGACCACCAACACGTTGCCGGCGAGCGCTGCGGACGTGGTGGGCGGCCAGGTGACTTTCACCGCGGCCATCACCGGCACCGCTCCGTTGTCCTATCAATGGAAAAAAGTCACCAACGGTGTGGCGAGCAATATTTCCGGAGCGACGAATGCCACATTGACGTTGACCAACCTGCAATTGAGCGACACGGCAAGCTACCAGCTTCAGGCATCCAATGCCAACGGTGTGGCGCTCAGCTCGCCCAGTTCTCTCAAGGTTAACAGCGTGGCGGCAGCAGTGAACAACGTGGTGACCTCAATGGCCGCACAAACCGGCTTGGGGGGCTTTACCAATTTTCTACCAAGTTGGCCATTCGACACGAGCAACAGTCTGATTGCGGGAATGGCCCCCACCAGTTCGACGGGTAATTTCAGCTTGGATACATCCGCCGCGACAGCCAGCGCACTGACCGCTGGCGACAGTCTGGCAATCGCTCCGACCGCTGGAGGAGACAGCGGGCCCAACTATCTATCATGTGGCAATGCCTATGGATCCGGTTCGTCGGTGGTTTACACCCTTCCCGCCAGTGCTGGTGGCTACGGGCTGACCCAGATCATGGTCTATGGTGGCTGGAGGGACGCCGGACGCGATCAGCAGGCATATACGGTTTCTTATTCAACGGTGGCCGCACCAGCAACATTCATTGCGTTAGGCACGGTGAATTACAATCCAGCCAATCCGGCGGCCGTGCAGTCGGCAACGCGGGCGACGCTGACCCCGGCCACCGGGGTATTGGCGGCGAATGTGGCGGCGGTGAAGTTTGATTTCACCACCCCGGCCTCGGAAAACGGCTGGGTCGGCTACTCGGAGATCGCGGTCTATGGCACGCCGGTTCCCTCGACGCCCACTGGCTTGGCGGCGGTTGCGGGCAACGCGCAGACCAGCCTGAGCTGGACCGCGGCCAGCGGCGCGACGAGCTACAACGTGAAGCGCGCGACGCTGAGCGGCGGCCCATACACCACCGTCGCCAGTCCAACCGGCAGCAGCTACATCAACACCGGCCTGACCAACGGGACCACCTATTACTACGTGGTTTCCGCCGTGAATGCCGGCGGGGCAAGCGCGAACTCCGGCCAGGTCAACGCCACCCCGCAAGTCCCGGCACCACCGGCCCCCACTGGCTTGGCGGCGGTTGCGGGCAACGCGCAGACCAGCCTGAGCTGGACCGCAGCCAGCGGCGCAACGAGCTACAAAGTGAAGCGCGCGACGCTGAGCGGCGGCCCATACACCACCGTCGCCAGTCCAACCGGCACCAGCTACATCAACACCGGCCTGACCAACGGGACCACCTATTACTACGTGGTTTCCGCCGTGAATGCCGGCGGAGAAAGCGCCAATACCAGCCAGGTCAACGCCACCCCGCAAGTCCCGGCACCACCGGCCCCCATCGGTCTGGCCGTCACCCCGGGCAACGCCCAAGCCAGCGTGAGCTGGACCGCAGCCAGCGGCGCGACGAGCTACAACGTGAAGCGCTCGACAGTGAGCGGCGGTTCCTTCACCACCGTCGCATCTCCAACCGGCAGCAGCTACATCAACACCGGCCTGACCAACGGGACCACCTATTACTACGTGGTTTCCGCCGTGAATGCCGGCGGGGAGAGCGCCAACTCAGGCCAGATCAACGCCACCCCACAAGTCCCGGCACCACCGGCCCCCATCGGCTTGGCCGCCACCCCGGGCAACGCCCAAGCGAGCGTGAGCTGGACCGCAGCCAGCGGCGCGACAAGCTACAACGTGAAGCGCTCGACAGTGAGCGGCGGCCCATACACCAACGTCGCAAGTCCAACCGGCAGCAGCTACATCAACACCGGCCTGACCAACGGGACCATCTATTACTACGTGGTTTCCGCCGTGAATGCCGGCGGGGAGAGCGCCAACTCGGGCCAGGTCAACGCCACCCCGGTCCTGGCCGGCTATGAGGCCTGGCTTGCTGACTATCCCTCGCTCATCGGCGCGGACCAAGCGCCCGACGCTGATCCGGACCATGACGGAGTGCCTAACGGCATTGAATTTCTAACCGGAACATCACCGCTGACCCCGGCCGGTGCAGGCCCGATTTCGACCACGCTGGATAGCGCGGGGAATCTGGTGCTGCACTTCAAGCGGGTTGTCGCTGCCAAGAGCTACGCGGTGGCGGTCGAAAGCGCCACGAGTTTGGACGGTCCGTGGGCATCATTGGTGCTTACCAATGGTGCCATCACGGGCCCGCCCCTGACCGTCGTGGAAAATGGAACCGCAGCCGATGATGTCACCGTAGTGATTGCTTCCGCCGGAGCCCCGCGAAAATTCGCAAGACTCCGGATCACCATCCCGGTCACTCCCTGAGCGGACCCACCTCACTTGAGCGAAATGATGCCCAAGTCGATGCACTGGCCACCAGCGTCCTGATGGGTATGAATCGCGACCCGCACCGTCGCACCCGGCTTCAGACAGGCCTTGGCGGCCGCTTCCGGCTCGAACGCTTCGAAGCGGGTGGTGAAACCGGTTTCAGCGACTGCCTGGTGGCCGTCGATGTAGACCTCCACCGCGTCAT
Source organism: Akkermansiaceae bacterium (assembly GCA_903908495.1). Classification (GTDB taxonomy): domain Bacteria; phylum Verrucomicrobiota; class Verrucomicrobiia; order Verrucomicrobiales; family Akkermansiaceae; genus Luteolibacter. The sequence continues at coordinate 20,966 of CAIVSK010000270.1, read as the reverse complement.
CGTGATGGACTGAGAGCCCGAGGTTGGCTGGCGCGCTGGCCGGGATAGCGATGTCGCGCTCCAGCCAAATATCGCTGCTGCGCCACTCGGTGCCGATCTTCACGCCGGGCGTGCCGCGCGAACCGAAGCCGGCTTTGCCTTCCTGCCAGCTGGATGCGTCAAAGCCGGGGGTTTCCCAACCGGCAGCCGGTTTGCTGGTCGTGTAGCGCCACACGACGGCTTCTTTCTCGCTGCTGGGCACCACTACCGTGTCTTCAACCGGCGGCTTGGGCTGGGCCGCCCAGATGTGGGTCTTGGGATTGGCCTTGTCGGCTGCAGCCCATTTCCGCCACAACGCGCCGTCGTAAAGGAACGGCAGGAACACCCCACCCACCACCGAACGAGCGGTGAAACCAATCATCTTGCCGTTCTGGGTATTGTACCAATCGACCATCGCGCGGCGCTCGGGCACCTGGGTGTAGAAGTCGTAGAGCGGATCAATGATGGCGACCATGTCTTCGCGCTTGTTGGTCAGCGTGGCGCACCAAACCGACCAGTCGGATTTTGTCTGCGGGCTGCGGCTGTCCAGCGGCAAGCCGAAGCGATTGAGGTGGCTGCGGTAGAAGGCCATTTCCTTGCGGGCGACTTCGAGCGGGAAGGTGTCGAGCCCCAAAATCCGGTCCCACACCAGATTGTACTTTTGGCTCCAGGTTTTGGGACGGTCGAAGGCGAGGTTGTAGTGGTCACCGTCGTCGGCTGATTTCATCCATTTGCGGGCAAAATCCCTGGACATCGTCTGGTACTTCGCGGCGGTCACCTTGTCGCCACGCAAGCCGGCGAGCTGGCCGTAGGCGGCAATGGCCAGGATCGATTTCACCGACAGATTCGAGTTGTGGGCCAGATGGCCGGCGAAGTCATCGGTGCAGAGCTGGTTGGCAGGATCGAAGCCGACCTTTTCGAGGTAGCCGACCCAGGCGGTGAGTTGCGGCCACCACTTGCTGGCGAAGTCGGCGTTGCCATCGACGTGGGCGACGGCGGCGATCATGAGGATGAGGTTGCCGGACTCCTCGACGGGCATGCGGTCGCCGTCGGACCCACCCATGCCGTAGACCTGGCCGTTGGCCAGCGGGTAGGTGCCGAGGTCGTGCGGCGCATAGGGGTAGGGCCACTGGGCGGAGGCGCTGTAGTCAAAGGGCGGGACCAGGGTGGCCTTGGCCAGGGAGGGGAAAAACAACAGAAACTCGGGAATCATCGGGAAGTGCACGTCGATGGTCGCAATGCACCCGTTGGAACTGTTTTCCTTGGGCATCATCAACGGCGCGCCTTTGGCGTCGGCAACCAGGCCGTTGGCGGCCAGCGCCTGGCGATAGGCCAGCGCGCACAGGTAGGCGTACTTCGGGCCGGCCAGATGTTCGGCATCGGCCGTCATCGCGGCATCAAAGGCGGCGCAGCGCGGGGCCAGGCCCGCGTAGTCCTTGACCGCCGCAGCAAACAAATCGGCGGGTTCGGCACCGTTGCGGCGCCAGAACGGCTTGAGCTGCTGGCGGAAATATGTCAGCGCGCGGACCTCGTCGTAGGCCACCATCTGATAGGCGGTGGCCGTCTTGGTGACGGTGCCGAGAGATTGGCTCACGGCGATCACGCCGCCGTCGCCGGAGAGCTTCGGACCGTATTGGTCGGCAGCAGCGGCTTTGCCGGTGGCGGCGAAGGACGCGGCCAGCGCAGCGCTATCGCCGACCGTTGCGGCGGCTTGCTCACCCGGTGCCGCGATCCACGCGTAGCCCCAGTTGATCCGGTGGTCGTCCCCGGCGCTGCCGAGAACCGGTTGCGCCACGGTGCCAACCTTGGCGGCGGCCAAACCGCTGATTTTTTCGGTGGTGGCCTGGATCATTTCGTTGCCATTGACCGCCAACTCGCCGCCGACAGCCAGATAGAGCGACACCGCGTGGCCCTTGCCGTCGGCCGAGGTCACGTTCCACACCACGTACGAGAGCGGCCGCGCCAGAATTTCGATGTCATCCGGCAGCACCGGCGTCAGAAACGTCAGGGTCAGCTGGATCTGTTTGTTGGCGAAGGAGTACACCGTGCGGGTGGGAAACAGCCGCATCCCGGTCTGGGGCAGCGCGGGCAGCGTGTCCGGCTGGCTGCCGATCACCCGCAGAGTCTGGTCGTCGACGCGGATCAAGCCCTGCAGGCGCTGGACCGTGTTGGTCCAGTGGCGGGTATCCGCGGAATTGAGCGCATCCGACGGCGACCAGATGCCAAAATACGGATTGTGGACAATCAACGGCACCATTGGCGGCCGCGGTGCGGGCTTCAATTCGGCGGCGGTGCCAAGACCGGCCGAGGCGGCAAGCGCTAGGCTTGCCACGAGCAACAAGCGTGGGAGTGGAACGACGGGATGTTTCATGGGTGGGTGGGTGCTAGATCGAGGCTGGATGGTGAAAGAAAGTTCGGGCGAGAGCAATTCTATTGATTATAAAATTCCCGGGGTCGGGCGAGTTCCGGCCCCGACCCTCGCGGCATGACCTGCAAGAGCCATCCCGGCAGTCCCGTAAAAGTCCCGTGCACGCATGAATATGAATATGAAGAAGCCGCCGCAATTTCTCTTGCTTTGCCTTCTGACGATAGCCGGCAGCGAGTCCGGCGAGGCGAAGACTGGCATCACGCCATTGGAAAAACTCTACGGGCGGATCGGCCTGACGTGGAACGCCCAAGGCAAGACCGACCGCGTCAACGGGAAAGTGGAAGAGCACTGGGAGTACTCGGGCCGGGTCAATGCGGGAGTCACTCTTAACGGCGGGTTCGATGGGCTTTGGTCAAACGAGGCCTACGCCACGGGCACCGGCAGCGTCAGCTACGACGAGACTTGCACCTACACCACCGTCGACAACAGCGCAAACCCGCCGCAAACGCACAGGTCCGTCACCCATCTATTCGGGTCCATGTCGCAAGCCATGGCCAAGCCCGCAGAAGGCAAGCCGACCAACACCTTCTGCCACGCCCACATCGACAACAGGGACGAGTTGGTCGAATTCCTGTGCTCGCTGGAGTGCGACATTCACACCCGGTTCATCCAGGACGGCAAGGAAATCGTGGTTCCCGGAGCATCGAACGCACGCAAAATATTCCTGATCGGATACAATCCCGACAACGTGACGGGCATGGGGCGGCACATGTTCACGACCTCACCCTACAAGAAGAAGGGCGATGTCCTCACATTCCGCGGGGCCGGCAACCAGCCGAGCAAGGGCATCTGGGACTGGGTTGCCAAGCCGGCCATGCTGGTCAAGGCATTGGCGCAGAACCCCAAAAATTTCGAGCCAAGCTCCAACGGCCTAACCGGGCCGTGGCAGGGAGCGCTGTCGATTGGCTGGAATGTTCGCACTCAACCCAAGGAGGTGGAGGTCGTCGTCGAGCCGAAAAACTACGAAAGTTGGCGGCCGATGGCAAGCGTCACATCGTCCGAGCCCGGCAACCAGTTGACCGTGATGGCCAAGCTCCAGGACCGCAATGGCGGAAAACCCAAACAGAAGGCGACGCGATTCCGCTTTGAACTTCTAGAAGTCAGCCGTGAGCCCGGCATCGCAATCAACTTCCCGACCCAAGACGCTGAAACATCCTTTGACCTGAAGCTCTGGCCGGCAGACCAGACCGGGGGGCCCAATCCCCTCGTCTCCAACGAGCTGCAGACGTTGAACTACGTCGGCAAGGACCTGACCGAAGCCACCGCCGTGATTTCCAGCCACGACTGGGGCGCGTGGGGCAAGCTCAAGGTAACGGCGGAAATGGAGGACGGGGAGGAAGTGGTTGGATACCTGCAGGGGCATAAGGACCAGGAGGAGGTCCTCCTGCCCAAGCGCAAGCCCGATTCCAAGATCGCCGATATTTGGAAAGAAGATAACGGTGCATCCGACAAACCCGACGATGCCGACGACGAGAAGGACCCGGAAGGCGACCAACGTGCCGGCGATGGCCTGACGCTTTATGAGGAATATCGCGGGTTTTATGAAGGTGGCGTGCACCAATACGCGGACCCGCTCAAGAAAGACTATTTCATCCGCGACACGTTGGGCGGCCGCAGCAAGGACGGCATCGCGATGTTCGCCGCAGCCAGCGGCTTGGTCGTTCATCACGAATTCACCGATGATGAATTCCGGCCCAGCCGGGTCATCAACCTCAATTTTTCCAACGAGACTCCTCACACGGTCCTGCAGCACGGCGTGGTGCTTCGGGACAACGACGCCCCCGGCGAATCGCGAGCCCATGGCGGGCCGGGCCTGCCGCGGATGATCGATTATGTTGGCATCCTGACCACCCTCGACAAGACAGCCGACGGCTGGAATGAGACGCCCGGCAAAGACGGCGGAGTCGTTCGGCGCGACCATTATGCCAGCACCATCGCCCATGAGTTGTTGCATGCCGCAAGCGTCTGGCATCATGGCGAGGCCGATCACAACAATGTCCGCTGGCGCGCAGTCAGGAAGCCATCGGGCGTCAATGGTGCGCAGGAATCAATCGACGGAGGACCTTGGTACAACATCACGCTCCGCACCGAGGACGAAGCGCCAATCGATATGAGCTCGGGTCACACGCCGACGAAGCAGCCATGGATCGGCCGGGAAAACGGCCAGCACAGCGGCATGGAAGACTGCATCATGCGCTATGGCTGCTCTAACGGCTATGTCAGCAAGGCGGACCCTGCCATCCGCTACTTCGTTCCGCTGGAAATGACCGGTATGTTCCTGTGCGAAGATCCCGCCGGCAACGGTGTCAATGCTTCCGATCACGCGCCGCAGTCGCGATATGGCGACGCCAACGCGGCCGCCAGACGCGGCAATTGCAAACACCAGGTGTGCGTCAATGATGCCCTCGATGCCGACGAGCGCAGGCAATGATAGTCCGATGCTCGGTAAAATCACAACCCAACGATGCCGATGACTGCCATTTCGTCCCATGCCCGACGGAAACCCACCTTGATCGCCCTGGCGGCCCTGACGGCGTCGGCTGCAATCGCCTTGAGCATTCAAGGCTGCTCGCGCAGGAAGTCAGCCGCGCCGGCGGCGGAACCTAATAAGCCAGTTGCGACTGCCGGTGAGCCACTGCCCACGGCCGCCCCCGCCGAGCGACCCGCCGCGGCCCGCCGCGAAAAGCCTCTCAAGCCGGTGCTATCGCTGTCGGCCAACGACACCACTGATTGCCAGGTCGCATCCGGCTGGCCGGTCACATTCATGGTTGTGCTGTCCCATCCCGCCCGCTTCGGTGCTGGCCAGGGCAGCCCACCCGTCGTACTCGGCTCGACGGAGAAACCGTGGCTCGACTCGCTGCAACTGGTGGTGCGGGATTCGCAAGGGAAGCCCGGCCGGCAAGTCGATTGGAAGATGACGCGGGTTCGATTCGAGCCTGCGGGCCGGCTGGAACTCTCAGGCCAGACGACCGGCAGGGCGATGTGGCGCTTGGCGTCACAGGACAGCGCAAAGCTGGCACAGGGTGTCTACTCGGTTTGCGCCCTATTGAAAACTGAAGCGGGAGAGGTGGTGGAATCTCGCCCGGCGATTGTCCGCATTGCCCAGGAACCTGCCGGGCTGTCTGCCGCCGACAAGGCCCGCAAGTGTCAACTGCTGATGCGTGAGTCGATGGATCGCAAGGATTGGGCGGCGGCCTCCGCGCAGATTGATAGCTTCTTGGCTGACCAGCCCGAAGACGTCGGCGGCTGGGAACTCAAGGGCGATTTGCTAGCTCAACAAGGCAAGCCGCGGGAGGCCATGACCGCTTACGATACTGCCGTGGCGGCCTACGCCAAAATGGCGAAGGATTCCTACGATGAGCCGTCACAAGCGCTTATGGCCAAGCGCCGAACCCTTATCAACCAGCTGTTGACCAAGGATAAGTAGCAGCTGTCTATCCGCGGGACGGGTTGCGCCTGCCGGGAACTCCGCAGCGCGCCCGGTTAAGCCAAAGCGGCGTGGCGGGCTCCGCCCCTTCGCGCCGCACTCCACACATTGGCTGCGCAAGCAGCGCGCAGCCCGGCATCGCTAAGGCAGGGGTTCGGTCCGCCGCTGGCGCTTGTCAAACAGCACCGTTTCCTTGTAACCTGCGGCCTTGGCCACGCCTATGGCCCGGGCAAAATCCCGCCCGACCTGGTCGGGGGCATGGGCGTCGGAGGACAGCACCAGCGGAATGCCGGCCGAACAGGCGAGCTCCAAAAACCGCGGGGCCGGATAGCATTCGGCGCAAGGTTTGTGCCAACCCGCCGTGTTCAACTCGATGACGCAGCCGGACGCCGCCACCGCGTCAATCGCCGGCTCGTAAAACCGCTCCAATTCGCCCGCCGGGAAAAACCCGAATTTTTTCACCAAATCCGGGTGGCCCAGAATATCGAACAATCCGCTCTCTGCCATGGCGGCATATGCCTGCCAATAGTTCAGCCAGCACTCTTCCGCATCCTGCGCAGCCCACCGCCCCAGCCATTTCGGGTTGTCAAAATCCCAGACTCCCAGCGCCGCGTCGGGCAGGTAGTGCACCGAGCCAATCAGGTAGTCCCAGTCGTGGCGCGCGGCGAGTTGGCCGACCCACGGCTCGCAGCCAGGGAGCCAGTCGCACTCCAGCCCGGCGCGGATCGCCAGGCGTCCGTCGGCGTGGGCCCGCGCCCGTTCGATCCAGCGGAAATAGTCCGGCAAGTCGCGCTCAAGCATCCGCCAGTCGTCGAAGGGCTCCGGCAGCAGGGGCGCGTGATCGGAAATCCCGAATTCGCTAAGGCCCGCCAGCAGGGCGGCGTCCACATACGCTTCTGCGGTACCATCGGCGTGGCGGCACAACGGGGTGTGACTGTGATAATCGGCTGGCACGGCGAATTTTCGGTGGGAATCGGGGTTGAACGGAAGCCCAATGTCATACTAGACTGCGGCCACGGCGCAAGCGCCAGTTCCCCAATGTCCGATTTTCCCCCAGAATTCCCCGCCGACAACGTGGTCACCACGCTCCTCCTTGACCAGCTGCGTCGCCATCCCAAGCGCATCGTGTTCACCGAGGGCGAGGACCTGCGCATCCTCCAGGTCGCCGCCTACCTCGTCAAAGAACAGGCCGTCGCCCCCATCCTTTTGGGCAACCGCGAGCGCATCCGCGCCCTGGCCGCCGCCCACGGTGTGCCACTGACCTTCATTCACATCATCGATCCGCCCACCGCCACCGATTTCGGGTTGTTCTGCCGGCGGATGGAGAACATGGCCCGCTACCGCACCTTGCAAGCGGCCGATCCAGCGGAAATTGTCGCCCGCCCGCATTATTTCGGCGCGCTGATGGTCCAATATGGTCAGGCCGATGCGATCGTCAGCGGCAACCAATCGCAACCCGCGGCGTTTTTCCGCGCCCTCATCCAGACCATCAAACCGCTCCCCCACGTCGCCAAAATCTTCGCCACCAGCGTGATTCTGGGATCGCACTTCAAGCATCTCGGCAACGACGGCCTGTTGTTTCTGGCCGACTGCGGACTCATCCCCAATCCCACCGTCGAGGACCTCGCCTCCATCGCTTTGGAAACCGGCAAACTCGCCCGCCACTTCCTCGGCCGCACCCCGCGCGTGGCCATGCTCAGCCACTCCACCAATGGCTCCGCCAACACACCCGATGCCAAGCGCATGGCCGCTGCCGCTGCCCTTGCCCGCGAGCGGGCCGCTGCCGAGTTCCTCGAAATCGACATCGCGGGCGAGGTGCAAGCCGACGTGGCCATCGATCCGGCAGCCGCTGAAATCAAGCTCCCCGGCGCCGAATCACGGCTGGCCGCCGACGTGCTGGTGTTTCCCAATCTGGACGCCGCCCACATCTCGCTCAAATTGTTGCAACACCTCGCCGGTGCCCAAACCTACGGCCAGATCATCCTCGGCCTGTCCCGCCCCGCCGCTCAAATCGCACGCACCGCCAGCGTCGAAACGATCTTCGGCACCACCGCCGCCGTCGCCGTCGAAGCCATCAAGTTCCATCAGCTCTATCCGGACTCGGACTATTGACCGATGCTTGCTCCGACCGTTAGCAAGGAGTTAGTTTGACACCCCGTAAATATACCACTACCCTACCCACGTTGATTACCATGTCACTTTTCCGACTGATTGTTCCGGTGCTCGCCATGTCCGGCCTGGTCCAGGCCCAGCTTGCCACTTCCCTGCGTCTCTCCAAGACCCAGTACCTGTCCGGGGAACCCATTGTGGCCACCGTGACCATCACCAATCATGCCGGGCGCGACATCGTGTTCCAAGGTGAGGCGCTACGACCGTGGCTTGACTTCGTCATCACCAACGCCCAGGGCGAGCCTGTCAGCCCGCTCGGTCGCAGCGCCTTCGGGGTGATGCAGATCAGTGCCGGCAAGACCTTGTCCCGCCAGGTCGATATCTCCGGACTGTTCCAACTCAGTGACTCGGGCACCTACTCCACCTCCGCCACCGTCCGCATGCCCGGCCGCGACGGCGAAACCACCACCACCAACCGCGTCCTGATCACCGTCAGCCCCGGCCGCCCGTATTGGACCCAGAAAGTCGGCGTCGGCGGACGCTCCGGCAAGACCCGCGAATTCCGCGTCCTGAACTTCAGCGGTGATCAAAAATCCCAGCTGTATGCCCAGGTTCTCGATGGCCGCAGCGGGCTGCCCATCCGCACATTCACGCTCGGCGAGGCGCTCCTCCTGCGCAATCCCAGCGTCACCGTGGATAAAAACCAACGCATGCACGTGCTCTTCCTCGCCAGCCCAAACGCATGGGTCCATTGCCAGATCGATACCGATGGCAAACTCGCCGATCGCGCCGTCCACCAGTGCGGCCCGCAGGGCGATCCGCAGCTCGTTACCGCCCCCGATGGCAGCGTCAGCGTCACCAACAGCATCCTCTACGACCCCAAAGCCGCCGCTGCAGCCCGCGCCAAATTCCGCAAACTCTCCGAACGCCCGTCCCTCACTTTCTAGCCCCCCCCCCGCTCAAAACCCACTTTTCCAAAAAAATAGCTTTACAAGTTTAGGAAAATATCAATATTTCCAAACTATCTGTAACGCCAAAAATCCCAATGAAAACGCTATTTCAATTTGCGACGGCCTTGGTCATTTTCACATTGGCTGCGCCAGCGCAGGCAGCGACCTTCCGCACGGTGGTGATTGATCCCGGCCATGGCGGCCAGGACCGGGGTGGCCAGTGGGGGCAGGTTTACGAAAAGCATCTGGCGTTGGACACCGCCACGCGCTTGGAAGCCCAACTCCGCGAACACGGCATCAACACCGTCATGACCCGCCGCAGCGACTATTTCGTGACCCTGCCCGAACGCGTCAACATCGCCAACGGCTATCGCGACGCGATTTTCGTCGCCATCCATTACAACTACACTTGGAAGCCCGATGCCAATGGCTTGGAAACCTATTATTGCACGCCACAAAGCCAGCAACTCGCCCAGTGCGTGCACACGGCCATCACCAGCCGCGTCGCCTCCGCCAATCGCGGGTTGAAGACCGCGCGCTTTTACGTTATTCGCTACCCCACCATCCCGTCCATCCTGGTCGAATGTGGTTTTGTCAGCAACACCAGCGAGCGCAACCGGATGAAATCCGCCTGGTTCCGCGACTCCCTCGCCCGCGGCATTGCCGAGGGCATCATGCGCTATCGCAGCAGTTATTGAGCCCGGAGCGGGGACACTGGTCCCCGTACCATGCCAAGCGCAAGAGCCAGCCGCCAAAGAGGGGCGATCTCCGAATCGCCCAGAACCATGAGGAAGCAATCGGGAGCGGTTAGCCACCACGCATTGGCTTACCATGCTCCCTCCCTTCCGCCTTGCCGGCACCGCATCCGTCCGCTACGCTCGCTGCATGCCACTGCTTCTCGGCGTCAATATCGATCACATCGCCACCCTGCGCCAGGCGCGCTACGCCCGCACGCCGGACGCATCCACCGCCGAACCCTCGCCGCTGGTGGCCGCCTTCGATGCATTGGAAGGCGGAGCCGACTCACTGACCATCCACGTCCGCGGCGACCGCCGCCACATGCAGGATGCGGATGCCTTCCGGATCCGGGCCGAAGTGCCACTGCCACTGAATTTTGAAATGGGCGTCACCGCGGAAATGATCGCCATCGCCCTGAAACTCAAACCGGACTACGCCTGCCTGGTGCCGGAATCCCGCGAGGAACTCACCACCGAGGGCGGACTGGATGTGGCAGGACGCTTCGCGCAAGTCCACAGCGCAGTGACCCAACTGCAGGACGCCGGCATCCGGGTGAGCTTGTTCATCGATCCTGAACTGCCACAAGTCGAGGCCGCCGCCCGCTCCGGTGCCCGCATGATCGAACTCCACACCGGTGGCTTCGCCAACGCCGCCGACGACGCTCAAGACCTCGAAATCGCCCGCCTCGCCGCCGCCGCCCGCAACGGCATGAGTGCCGGCCTCCAAGTCAATGCCGGCCATGGCATCAATTACACCAACCTCACCCGCCTGTGGGCCGTTCCCTATCTGACAGAGCTGAACATCGGCCACAGCATCGTGGCCCGCGCCCTGCGCGTCGGACTCAGCCAGGCCGTGCGCGACATCAAGCAACTCATGAGCTCGTACCCTGCGGCGCGATGACACTTCACGGCATTGGCATCGACGTGGTGGAGGTGGCGCGCATTGCCGCCGCCATCGAGCGCCATGGCGAGGCGTTTGTCGCCCGCCTCTTCACCGCTGCCGAGCGTGCATACTGTGACACCAAGAAGGCTCCGGCCATCCACTACGCCGCGCGCTTTGCCGCCAAGGAGGCGGTTGCCAAAGCCCTCGGCACCGGCATCGGCGCCCACGCCGGTTGGCTCGAATTGGAAGTCACCCACCTTGCCAGTGGTGCCCCCAAACTCTCACTGCATGGCGCAGCCGCCGCCTTTGCCAACTCCCATGGCATCCGCGAAGTCCAAATCAGCCTCACCCACACCCATGCCTACGCCGCCGCCAATGCCGTCGCAGTCAAGGCCAGCATGACTTGATGAGGACTGTCGTGTGGAGAAATGGACCGCTAAGCAGCCGCCAACTCCATCCCCAAAACGCAGCCTTCGGCCCCAATTTCACCAAGGCTCGACGATCTCTCCGACTATTTCTCTGTCCCCTTATCCGAAGATGGTCCCGAGGTGGGCTCCTCAGTGAGGCACGACCAGCCAGGCAGTGCCGCCATCTTCCTCTTGCCTCCGGCCATGCCAGGTAAAAGAAACCACAGCCGGCCGCCGCGAGATCGCCTGACTGGCTGTGGTGCCTGTGCCGGCGGTGCCTGCTGCCGACGTCTTCTGCCTTGCGTCGCGAGTCTCGAGTCTTCATGCTCCCCCCCATGATCCGCCCACGCCGCAACCGCCGCAGTCCCGCCATCCGCTCGATGGTGCGTGAGACCACCCTCTCGCCCGCCGATTTCATTCTCCCCCTGTTCTTGCATGAAGACGCGGTGGACACCCCGATTGCCTCGATGCCCGGGGTCACCCGATGGTCGTTAGACGGGCTGTTGCGCGAGGCCGCCGAAGCCCACGCCCTCGGCGTTCCCGCCATCGTCCTGTTTCCTAAAATCGAGGAATCCCTCAAGTCCCCGCTGGCCGAGGAATGCAGCAACGACGCCGGCCTGGTGCCGCGCGCCATCCGCGCCCTCAAGGCCGCCATCCCCACCCTCTGCGTCATCACCGACGTCGCCCTCGATCCCTATAACTCCGATGGCCACGACGGCGTGGTGCGCCGCGATGAACACGGCAACCTGACCATCCTCAATGACGAGACCGTGGCCATCCTGTGCGAACAGGCACTCTGCCATGCCCGCGCCGGCGCAGACATTGTGGCTCCTTCCGACATGATGGACGGCCGCGTGGCCGCCATCCGCGAAGCCCTCGATGCCGACGACTTCCAGGATGTCTCGATCATGAGCTACACCGCCAAATATGCCTCCGCCTTTTACGGACCGTTCCGCGGCGCGCTGGATTCCGCCCCCAAGGATGGCGACAAGAAGACCTATCAGATGGATCCGGCCAACTCCCGCGAGGCCGTCCGCGAAGCCCTGCTGGATGAAGCCGAGGGCGCCGACATGCTCATGGTCAAGCCCGCCGGCCCCTACCTGGACGTCATCGCCAAGGTGCGCGACACCACCACCCTGCCGGTCGCCGCCTATCAGGTCAGCGGCGAGTACCTCATGCTCAAGAGCGCCGCGGCCGGCGGATGGCTCGACGAGCGCGCCATCGTGCTCGAAAGCCTCACCGGCATCAAACGCGCCGGCGCCGACATGATTCTAACCTATTTTGCCAAGCACGCCGCTGCCTGGCTGCGCTGAGGCAGGCGAAAGCGGCAGGCCTGGCGGGAGCCTCAAGAGGGGCTGGGGCAGCCTGCCCAATAGTGGCAATGTATCGCTCTCTGATCGGAAGACTGGCTTCCAGCCTGTGAGGGAAGACAGCGCGTCCCGCCTGTCTGCGCTTGAGACGCCAGGCTGGAAGCCCGTCGTCCATGACAGGCAGGATGCCTGCCCTCCTGCTAAATCGACAGTATTGGGCGGCCCGCCAGCTCCCTTCTTTGATGCTCACCGCCACGCACATTGCGCTTGCGCCGCGGGCCGTGGCGGTGGATGGTCCGAGCCATGCATTCTTCACCGCTTCTCGCCTGCGCGACGGCCCTCGCATGTTGTGCCGTCGCCCAAGCCGCGCTTGATCCCGCCAACTTCGACGTCTCAGTCAAGCCACAGGACGACTTCTTTTGTTACGCCAACGGTGGCTGGCTCAAGACCGCCAGCATCCCGCCGGACCAAGCGACCTGGGGCGGCTTCGTCGAACTCGCGGATCGCAACCGCAAAACCCTGCGCGTGATTTGCGAACAAGCCGCGGCCAAGGGGACGGCTGGTACACCGGTCGAGCGCATGGTCGGCGATTTTTTTGCCAGCGGCATGGATGAAACCGCCATCAACGCGGCCGGCATCACGCCCCTGCAGGCGGAGTTCGAACACATCGCCGCGATCCACACGCCCGCCGACCTGCTGCCCGCCATCGCCCGCTTGCACGCCATCGGCGTCGCCGCAGGCTTCGAATTCGGCAGCGGACCGGATGCCCTCGATTCTAACACCGTGGTGGCCGAGCTCGGCCAGGGCGGCATTTGCCTGCCCGGCGGCCACGGCGCGGACCGCGATTACTACCTCAACCCGGATGCCAAATACGCCGCCATCCGCAACCAGTACCTCGAACATGTCGCAAAAATGTTGGAACTGGCGGGCGCGGCACCGGACGCGGCTGCAGCCGGGGCGGCGGCGGTGCTGAAGGTCGAAACCGCACTGGCCAAAGGCTGGCTCACCCGGGTGGAAAGCCGCAATCCGCAATTGAACTTCCACAAGGTCAAGGTGGCCGACTTGCCCGCCACCACCGGCGACGTCGATTGGGCGGGCTACTTCAAGGCCCGCGGCACACCGGAGTTCAGCGCGCTCAACCTCGCCCACCCGGAATTTTTCAAGGTGTTTGCCGCCGCCCTCAAATCCGAATCGCTTGGCGATTGGCAGACGTATCTGCGCTGGCAGTTGCTGCATGCCGCAGCCCCCTATCTGAGCGAGCCGCTGGCCGCGGAAAATTTCCGCTTTTTTGCCGCCACCCTGTCCGGCATCAAGACACAGAAAACCCGCTGGGAACGCGTGGTGACCATGACCGACAGTTCCCTGCCCGAAGCGCTCGGCCAGCTCTACGTCGCCCAACATTTCCCGCCCCAAGCCAAGGCCCAAGTGCTCCAACTCGTCACCGATCTGCGCGACGCGCTGCGCGTCAGCATCCAACAACTCGAGTGGATGGATGAACCAACCCGCGCCAAGGCCCTCGCCAAACTCGAGACGTTCGACGTCAAGATGGGCTATCCCGACAAGTGGCGCGACTATAGTTCCGTTAGAATCGACCGCGGGCCGCTGGTGCTCAACGTCCAGCGCCTCAACCAGTTCGAGATCGCCCGCGAACTGGCGAAAATCGGCAAGCCGGTGGACAAGTCCGAGTGGCACATGTCTGCCGCCACCGTCAACGCCTACTATTCGCCCCAGTCTAACGGCATCACCTTTCCCGCTGGCATCCTGCAGCCGCCTTTTTTCGACCCGCAGGCCGACGCCGCACTCAACTACGGCGGCATCGGCACCGTCATCGGCCATGAAATGACCCACGGCTTCGACGACTCGGGGCGCCAGTTCGATGAAATGGGCAACCTCAAGGATTGGTGGACTGCCGAGTGCACCACCCGCTTCAAGCAGCGCGCCGGGGCCGTCGTCAAACAATTTTCCGCCTACACCGCGGCCGACGCGCCCGTCAACGGCGAACTGACCCAGGGTGAGAACATCGCCGACCTTGGCGGTCTCAAAATCGCCTACGCCGCAATGCAAAAGGCGCTGGCTGGCAAGCCCCATGACAAGATCGACGGATTCACGCCGGAACAGCGGTTTTTCCTGAGTTATGCCAGCCTGTGGTGCACCATCGTGCGTCCCGAGGAGCAGCGCAAGCGCCTCAACACCGATCCCCACTCGCCCGCCGAGTGGCGCGTGCGCGGCCCCCTGTCCAACCTGGACGAATTCGCCCGCGCCTTCAACGTGCCCGACAATGCCCCCATGCGCCGCCCCGCCGCCGATCGCGTCGCCATCTGGTGAGCGCATGATAAAGCTGCGGCCTTGCCCCAGCCAGCCGTGCCCATCGTGAACTTTGGCAAAAAATCACGCGTGAATTTAGAATAGTTCTTGCTATCGGTTGTTTCACTCGTAATTTCCGCCAGCCATGCTAGCCAAACCATCCATCAAGCGCAGCGCGAATACCGGGATCGCCGACGAGCCTTCCGAGCTGCGCATGACGCGGCAGCGGCGGGAGGTGTACCGTGTGTTGCTGGCCCAGCGGGACCACCCGACCGCCTATGACGTGTTCATGCGGGTGAAGGACGGACTGCCGCATATTTCGCTGGCCACCGTTTACAACTGCCTGGAGGCACTGGTCGAACACGACCTGGTCCGGCAGGTCAATTTCGACCGCGAGCCGTCCCGCTATTGCCCGAACCTCGAGGAACACGGGCACTTTCACGACCGCGACACCGGGGTCATTCACGATGTGAAATTCAAACCCGGCATCAAGCTCGCCGACGTCCTCGACCTGCCCCACGGCGCGGTCATTCAGGACGTGGAAATCAACTTGCGCGGCCAGTTGAGCTTGGCGTGACCCGCATTTCCCCTTAAATCGCCCGCCGCCCCCGCCTTTTTTCCCACCCCAATCTCCCCAACTACCCCGCCCCCCACCCCATGAGCCTGCATATCCAAGACCTCCACGCGACCCTCGAAGACGGCACCGAAATCCTCAAAGGCGTCAGCTTGGACATCCCCAAGGGCGAAGTCCATGCCATCATGGGCCCCAACGGCTCGGGCAAAAGCACCCTCTCCAAGGTCATCGCCGGCCATGAGGGCTACCTCGTCACCTCCGGCAGCGTCACCCTCGATGGCCAGGACATTTTCCCGATGTCCATCGACCAACGATCCCGCGCCGGCATCTTCCTCGCCTTCCAATACCCGTCGGAAGTGCCCGGCGTCTCCAACGCCAACTTCATCCGCGCCGCCCTCCAGGCCCGCCTGCCCCAAGGCGAGGAACTCGACGCGGTGGCCTACTACCACCGCCTCTACGCCAAGATGGATTTGTTGGAAATTGACCGCAAGTTCACCGCCCGTTCGGTCAATGAAGGGTTCTCCGGCGGCGAGAAAAAACGCAACGAAATCCTCCAGCTCATGATGCTCGAGCCGCTATACTCGATCCTCGACGAGACCGATTCCGGCCTCGATATCGACGCGCTTAAAATCGTCGCCAAGGGCGTCAATGCCATGCGCTCGCCGGATCGCGGCTTCCTTCTCATCACCCACTACCAGCGCCTGCTCGACTACATCACCCCGGATTACATCCACGTCATGGCCGAAGGCCGCATCGTGCGCTCCGGCGGCCCCGAACTCGCCCACGAACTGGAGAAAAATGGCTACGAATTCCTCAAGGACCTCACCCCTGCCTGAGCCTCAACCACTCAAGTTTAAAAATCAAAAATTAAAATTTCAACATGTCCTATCAAGCCAGTGCCACCCTCGATGCGGAAACCCATGATGCGATCTCCATCGACCGCAGCAAGGGCGACTTCACCTTTCCCGAGCGCAACAAGTTGGATGCCGGCCGGGGACTCACCTCCAAGACGGTCGACTACATCAGCGACGTGAAGAACGACCCGCAATGGCTGCGCGATTTCCGCCACAGGGCCCTGCAGGTGTTTCTCGACAAGCCGATGCCCACCCACTGGGCGAGCCCGGATCTGAACAACATCAACTTCGACGAAATCCGCTATTATCTATCCGATGGAGAGAAGCCGAAGCGCTCGTGGGACGAGGTGCCCGACGACATCAAGCGCACCTTCGACCGGCTCGGCATCCCGCAGCAGGAGCGCGCGTTTCTGGCCGGGGTGGAAGCCCAGTACGACTCGGAAGCGGCCTATTCCAACGTCAAGGAGGAGCTGACCAAGCAAGGGGTGATTTTCGTCAACTCGACGGAAGGCCTGCACCAGCACGAGGAGGTGTTCCGGCCGTGGTTCGGCAAGGTGATACCGACGTCCGACAACAAGTTTTCCGCGCTCAACTCGGCGGTGTTTTCCGGCGGCTCGTTCATCTACATCCCCAAGGGCGTCAAGCTCAAGCAACCGCTGCAGGCCTACTTCCGCATCAATTCGGAGAACTTCGGCCAGTTTGAGCGCACCCTCATCATTGCCGATGAAGGTGCCGAATTGATGTATATGGAAGGCTGCACCGCTCCCAAGTTCGAGACCGCCACGCTGCATTCCGCGGTGGTCGAACTCGTCGCCCTCAAGGGTGCCAAAATCCAATACGTCACCGTGCAAAACTGGTCGTCCAATGTGTTCAACCTGGTGACCAAACGCGGCATCGCCATGGAAGACGCCGAGGTGCGCTGGATCGATTGCAACATCGGCTCGCGCCTGACCATCAAGTATCCCGGCGTCATCATGAAGGGCCGCCGCGCCCGCGGCGAAGTCATTTCCATCGCCCTCGCCAACACCGGCCAGCACCAGGATACCGGTGCCAAAATGATCCACGCCGCCGACGAAACCACCTCTAACATCGTTTCCAAATCCATCTCGGTGGGCAAGGGCCGGGCCACCTATCGCGGCCAGGTGCACATTCCCAAGCACCTCAAGGGCTGCAAGAACAACACCGAGTGCGACGCCCTGCTCATCAACTCCAACAGCCGCACCGACACCTATCCGGCCATCACCGTCAAGGGCAACCGCCATTCCACCCAGCATGAGGCGTCCGTCTCACAGGTATCCGAGGACATGCTCTTCTATCTGATGCAGCGGGGCCTCAACCCGGGCCAGGCCATGTCGCTGGCCGTCAACGGCTTCATCAATGACCTGGTGCGCGAATTCCCCATGGAATACTCGGTGGAACTCAAACGCCTCATCGACCTCGAAATGGAAGGCTCGGTCGGCTAACACGCCCGATCGTCAAGCAACTTTCACCGCACTAAACCGCACTAAATGACCACCTCCCCATCCGCCACCGCCGCCTTCCCCGCTTGGTTCACCACCCGCCAACAGGCGGCCTGGGGCCGCTATCTGGCCATCCCCACGCCCAAGCGCGGTGACGAATCCTGGCGATTTTCCAACATCAAGCAACTCGATTTCACCGGGTTTACCCGCGGTTCGGGCGCGCCGTCGGCGACGGGACTGCTCGCCCGCTCCACCGGCTTGGAAGCCACCTCCGCGAAGTTTGTCTTCATCAATGAAATTCTGGCCCATGCGGAAAGCGAGCTTCCAGCGGGGGTCATTTGCCTGCCCTTGGCCGAGGCCTTGGTGTCCCACAGCGAGCTGGTGGAAGCGCATTTCATGCAGCAGGAAACGCGGCTGGGCTCCGCCAAGTTTGCGGCGCTGCACGAGGCATCGCTCACCAACGGGATGTTCATTCACGTGCCGAACGATGTCGAAATCCCCCACCCCATCGAAATTCACCACTGGCTGGCCGGCGACAACACCGTCATTTTCCCCCACACTCTGGTAGTCACCGGAACCCATGCCAAGGTTCGCGTGGTCGAAATGTTCCGTTCGGCCGACGAACTGCAGCCCGGGCTGGCCATCGCGTTCAACGACCTGGCAGCCGGCCCCGGCTCCAAGCTCGACTACGTGGCCATCCAGGCGTTCAACGAGGTGAGCCGCGTCATCCAGATCAATGAGACCGCAGCCGCTCGCGACGCCTCCACCACCGGCTTCATCCTCAACACCGGCGCTGCCTGGGCGCGCAACGAATCGCTGTCGAGACTCGAAGGCGCAGGCTCCCGCTCGGACATGCTGGCCGTCTCCATCGCTGCAGCTGCTCAGGAATACGACCAGCGCACATTCCAACATCATGTGTCGCCGGGTGCGTTCTCCGACCTCCTCTACAAGAACTCGCTCTACGATTTCTCCACCACGATCTTTTCCGGGCTCATTTCGGTCGATGAGGGGGCACATCACACCGATGCCTACCAGACATGCCGCAATCTGCTGATGAGCGACACCTGCGAGGCCAACTCGATGCCCGGACTGGAAATCAACGCCGACCAAGTGAAATGCTCGCACGGCAGCACGTCCTCGCAAATCAGCGAGGAGGAGATTTTCTATCTGCGGGCCCGGGGCATCGACCCCGCCGCCGCCCGCCAACTCATCGCCCGCGGCTTTTCCATCGAAGTGCTCGCACGCCTCGGCGATGCGGCACTCGAAGCGCTGGTCATCGGCTTCATTGATGCGAAGTTCGCCAGCATCGCCAATGGCGGGTCGTGACAGTCAACAGTATTGGGCTGAACGCCCGCGCCGCAGTGGAACGCTGGCTTGATTAGGCAGTTTGGGATTTGGGAGTTGACCGCGCGCGCCGCAACTGTCATCCACGCGCGGCGTGAAAAAGTATTTCCAATCCGGCATCATCCTCGTCCTCATCTTATGGCTCTTCGGGGTCCTCATTTACCTGCCGTCCATCGAAGGCAAACTGCAGGAGGCCGCCAAGGTGAAATTGGCGGCCGACAAGGGCGGCGTGTTTGCCCAGGTCAAGGCCGAGTTCGATGGCCAGGAGGCCACGCTCAGCGGCTCGGTGGCCACCGCAGCGGAACAGGCCGAGGCGAAAGCCCTCATCGAGAAACACCTCCGCCTGCCCGGCTGGTTCACCGGCACCATGAATCCGGTCACCGGCGTGATCAATAAGATCGCGGTGGATCCCGAGAAAGCCCCGTTCCGGCCGCGTCCATGGCTCATTGTGACGCTCTTCGGCGGCAATCAGCGCATCGACGGCGTGCTGCCGTCCGCCGCGCAACGTCTCGACCTCCTCACCGCCCTCGCCACCAAGCTGCCGCCTCCCGCCACCCCGCTCAACAACCAGGTCTCCATCGCCGAGACGGCCCTCCCCGCCTCCAACTGGGACAGCACCCAAGCGTCCATCCCCGACCTCAGCAGCACCCCGAAGGAGCAATCCGCCATCATCGCCAGCGCCTGCGACGGCAAGTGGGCGAGCTTCCCAGCGGCCGCCTCCAACGCGGAAATCGCCGCCGCCCTCACCGCCAGCAAAGTCCCCGCCAACGAAATCACCCACGCCCTGACCAAACTCCGCGCTTGGAAGAACCTCACCCCCGAGGAACTCAAACAACAGGCCGACGAAAAAGCCGCCGCCGAAGCCGCCGCCAAAGCCAAGGACAAGGCACCCGCCGAGCTCAATAAAAACCTCGGCCCCTTCAGAGGCCCCAACGGCGGCCTGGGCACATCCCCACGATAAGCCATCCACCCCTCATCCGCAGCAACTCTCCATCCCACCACCCCATCATGATCGCTGAAATCCTCCCAGGTAACCTCTGGTTTATCATCAAACTCCTTCCTCTCCTCGCCGTCACCGCCCTGCTCTTCGGCTTGTTCGGCTGGTGGTTGCGCCGCAAATTCCATGCCCCGGTGGTCTCCAGCCACAAACCCCACACCCCCGACGACCTGCCCGCCCGCGAACGCGTCAAAAAACTCGAAAACGCCCTGGCCAAGTCTGAAACCGCGCAAAAATCCCTCAAACAGGACCTCGAATCCCTCCAGGCCAAGACCGTTTCCAAACAAACCCTCGACAAGGCCGCCAAGGATCTCTCCGACGCCCAACACCGCCTCGAGGCCGATCAAAAACGCATCTCCACCCTCGAGACCGACCTCAAAAAGGCCCGCGACACCCTCAACACCCTCAATTCCGCCACCGCCGAGACTAACAAAGGCCTGCGCGACCGCACCTTCGTCATCGAAAACGAGCTCTCCAAAACCCGCGAAGCCCTCGCCATCCTCGAGGCCCGCCCAGACAACTCGCTCGCCCTTCAATCCGAAATCGACCGCCTCCGCGAAACCCTCACCAACTCGACCCGCGTCATCGGCGAGCTGCGCAAACAGGAGTCCTCTTCCGCCATCACCCTCGCCAAGTGCCAGGCCAAACTCGAAGCTGCCACCCAACAAGCCACCACCTCAACCGACCCGGTCAGCCTCCTGCCCGCCATGGAACTGGCCGAACGCAACTTCCGCAAACCCGCCAAGGAGGCCGTTTCCTCCAAGATCACCGACGCCAAGGAGGAAGTCCAACGCCTGCATGCCCTCAACGCCCAAAAGGAAGCCGAACGCCTCGCCGCCGAGCTGACCGCCGCCGCCAGACCCCCCCAGGGCGGATTCGCCGCCGAACAAGCACGCCTCACCGAGGAACACGCCCAGCAAGAGCGCCTCGCCGCTGCCAAAGCCGCCGACCAAGCAGCCGCAGACCAAGCAGCCGCAGACCAGGCAGCCGCCGACCAAGCAGCAGCCGACCAAGCAGCAGCCGACCAAGCAGCAGCCGACCAAGCAGCAGCCGACCAAGCAGCCGCCGACCAAGCAGCCGCCGACCAAGCAGCAGCCGACCAAGCAGCAGCCGACCAAGCAGCAGCCGACCAAGCAGCCGCAGACCAAGCAGCCGCAGACCAAG
>CAIVSK010000269.1 GCA_903908495.1 Akkermansiaceae bacterium | reverse complement strand
GGCTTCCTCGGCTGCAACCCGAATCACGGACCGCGCTGTGTGCTCGCCGGCATCGATCCGGATACCGGCGCGAAGTTTGTTGCCAAACTCGGTCTGGCCCAAAGTGCCGCGGCGGTGCGCCGTGAAGCCGCGGTGTTGCATCGCCTGCATGGGAAGTTTCCGGGAGTTGTCGGGTCGCTAGGCCTCGAAACCAGAGCCGCTGCGGATGGGGGGCATTCCGGCAATATCATCCCCCCCCCGGCTGGAGTTCTATCCGCCGACCCGGCCGCCGTTGCCGGCGACTGGGCCCTGCTGCGCTTGCCCCATCTGGGAATTGAGTCGCCTAAATCGATGGCGGATGTTAGAATCACCCGCCTGCTGGAGCAATGGTTGGGCGGGGAGAGTTTTCTGCTTGGCGAGCGGCCATGGAGCGCCGCTCTGATTGCCAAGGTGCCGCTGGCTGCCGCGCCGGCGGGTTGGCACCAACGCATGCGATCGCTGCGGATACGCGGTGCCCTGTTGCATGGGGACTTCGCGGTGTGGAATCTGCGCGTCGCCACGCATGGCTTGGTTGCCATCGACTGGGAATGGGCCGACGAAAATGCGGTCGCAGGCATGGATCTGGCACATGGATTGCGCCAGGAGTGCTATATGGTGCGCGGCATGCCGCCGCCTCAGGCAGTGCCCTGGATGCTCGCGCAGGCCGCATCCGCGGGTTGGCGCGAGTATCTCAAGTTGAGTGGCTGGGGCGATGCCTGCGAGGATTGGCTCAGGCTTGGCCTGCTGCACAGCCACTTCAACGCGCTCAATCCCAGCGCGGATTTGTTAGGTGAGTTGGGGATTCGTCTGGAAGCATAGCGCAATGAGGATTCTGCAGATATTCAATCGCTACGCCGAGATCGGGGGCGAGGAAATTGCGGTGGAGCAAATCAGTGCCGAGCTTGCCGCCAGTCATGAGATCCGCTCCATTACTTTTGATAGTCAGGAGTGGGCGACCCAGACCGGAGTGCTGGCCCGGGCGCGGCAGTTTCTGGCGATGGCGTGGAATTTCCGCTCGATCCGGCATGTGCGCGAGCACATCAGCGAGTTTCAGCCCGACATGGTGCTGTTGCACAACATCATGCCGGTGGGATCGGCCGGGTTGTATGTGTATCTAACGGGTTGTGGGGTGCCGGTGGTGCAATTCATCCACAATTTCCGCCCGTTTTCGGTGAATGGTTACTGCTGGGGCAACGGCAGGTTGTTGCCGCAAGGATTGCACAAGAATTTTCTGCCGGAAATTCTGGCTGGAGCGTGGCAGGAGTCGCGGCTCAAGACCGCCTGGTATGGGCTATTGATTTGGTTGTTGCACCAGCGCGGGGTTTACCGGCGCATGGACGGCTGGATAGCGATTTCGCAGTTCATGAAGGACGCCTTCGTGGAAGGCGGCATTGAGGCGGGGCGCATCAGGGTTATTCCGCACAGTTGGCAACCGCAATGCTCTCAAGAGGACCTGGCACAAGCCGCCCAAACGGCCTCTGAGCCGCTGTTTTTGTTTCTTGGCCGGCTCACCGAGGAGAAAGGCCTGCGGGTATTGCTGGATGCCTGGCAATCGTTCGAGCAGGCGTCGCCCACCGGTCAATTGATGATCGCCGGCGATGGTCCGCTGGCCGGCGAGATTGCGCTGCGGTGCAAGCAGATGGGGCGCGCGTCGTATGTAGGATTCACCACCGGGCCTGCCAAGCGCGAGTTGCTGAGCCGCTGCACCGCGCTGGTGGTGCCCTCGGTTTGGTGGGAGCCGCTGGGCTTGGTGCTGTACGAGGCATATGACTATGGCAAACCGGTGCTTGCCGCCAGGTCGGGCGGCATCGTCGATCATGTGGAGGATGGCATCACAGGTTGGTTGCACGAGCCGGGCGATTCCAAGATGCTCGCCGCGCACTTGCTCGAGGCGAGCGCGGATCGCGAAACGTGCCGCCGCCGGGGTGCGTGCGGGCGGCAATTGCTTTTGCAACGCAGCGCGCGGACTTGGATCGATGAGTTCAACGATTTCACCGGCGCGGTAGTTAGACTTGCAAGGGAACCGGCCGCATCAGCCGCGGCCACCCGTAAGCAGGTGCCCGATGGCCGCGCGGGTTCCGCGTTTTTGGTCACCGTCTATCTCGCCGACCAGAATCCCGGCTACGACCGCAGTTTTGGCATTTCACGGATGTCGCATGTGGTGTTGGATACATTGCAGGCTGGGGGCCGGATTGAGCTCAAGGCGATCACGTCCAAGACGTCGCAGCAAGCGCCTGAAAGTGTGAAAGCGCTGCGTGTCCTGCCATGGGGGACGCGTGGCAAATGGGTGCGGCTGCTGACTGACCATCTCCATCCGCTGTTCGGCCGGCACCATCCCGTCCCAGACCTGCACTATTTTCCGAAGGGCTACCTGCCACTGTTGGATTTTTTTTGCAGGCCCTCGGTGGTGACCATTCATGATACGATCATCCAGTATGACGAAGACCATTACCCGCAGTGGCGACGGGCATGGGAGTATCGCTATTGGGCGATGATGCTCAAGCACACGCTGCGCAAGGCGGATCGACTGATGACGGTGTCCGAGTCATCCAAGCAGCAAATCCATGGCTTCATGGATCGTCACGGGATTGCCCGGAAAGAGATCGTGGTGACTTACGAGCCCTGTCTGTATGAGAAGATACCACAGCCGTTAGATCCGTCGAAGGGGAATTATGTGATTCATCTGGCATCCTGCGAACCGCACAAACGCACGGCCCATCTCATCCGCTGGTGGCATGAGCAGGAATCCGTGAACCGCCATTTGCCCGAGCTTCACTTGATCGGCAGCGTGCCGCCGGAGGTTTTGCCGTTGTTGGCTAGCTCGCGCGGCATTCTGAAGCGGCCGTTTCTGGAGGACGCCGCGCTGCAAGCCGCCTATCTGGGTGCCCGCGCGTTGATTTTGCCCTCGGAGATTGAGGGCTTCGGACTGCCGGCGCTGGAAGCATATTATCTGGGCACGCCGGTGTGTTTTGTGAGGGGGACCTCGGTGGAGGAGATTCTTGGCGTGGTCACTTGCAAGGGTGGTTTTTCGCTGGCAGATGCAGCATCGCTGTTTGGTGCGCTCGATGAAGTCATGCAGATGAGTTCGCAGGAAGTCCGCCAGTGTGGACTGCAACTGCGCTCCGCCTACGCTGCCGAAAAGGTCGCCGAGAAGATGGTAGCGGTGTTCGAAGATGCCAGAACCCGGCGGTGACACGGGATGGCCGCTGCGCGGGCCGGTGTTTCGGTGGCCGCGGCTCGGCTCGGTGTTTCGGTAGCCGCTATGCGGCCCGGTGTTTCGGTAGCCGCTGCGCGGCCCGGTGTTTCGGTAGCCGCTGCGCGGCCCGGTGTTTCGGTAGCCGCTGCGCGGCCCGGTGTTTCGGTAGCCGCTGCGCGGCCCGGTGTTTCGGTAGCCGCTGCGC
>CAIVSK010000268.1 GCA_903908495.1 Akkermansiaceae bacterium | reverse complement strand
TCGGCGGTGTGGAGCGTGAGCGAATGGATCAGCGCGGTGCCCGAGGCATCCACGCCGCCCACCGTCCCCGCACCGAGCACGTCGACCGAGGAATAGCTGGCAAGCGAGAGGGCTTGGGCGTTGGCGAGGGATGCGAGGGTGGCGGACGACAGCACGAGGCCGGCATCCGCACCCGGCACCACGGCGGGATCCAGCGCAAGACTGATGCGGCCGCTGCCCAGCGCCAGGGCGGAGGTTTGGATGATCGCGGAAGCATTCAGCAAACTGTGCGATGTCGAGTCAAGCGTGACGCTGCCCCCGCTGAGACGGGCCCCGGCACCCACCGCAAGCATGGTCGCGCCACCCGCGCTCACACTGTGGCGCAGCAACGCGGCGGCCGGATCCGAACTGACCCGCAGCAGCGAGGCGTTGCCGCTGTCGGCTACCCCGCTCTGGCCGATGACCAGCGTATCGGCGGCGCTGCCGAGAGTTCCGGATTGGACAATCTCGGAATGGTCCGCAAGGTTGAGTGCGATCTGGGCGACGAGAATGATTTCCGGGCCGGTCAGCGGTGAGCCGGCATTGTCCAACGTGAGATTATGGGTCGCAACCGTCACCAGCGACCCGTCGGCTACGCTGCTGCGGGTGCCTCCAATGAGGAGACTTTCCGCACCGAACGAGGACAGCAGCGTGGGGCTGAGGACCAAGGTGCCGGGCGCTGCAGCGGCCGTCGAATCTGAAATGAGAATGTCAACCGGGCTGCTGATATCCACGATGCCGCCGCGATCACCGGCCTGGCCGATGGATCGCACCCCGCCGCCCAGTGCCATCGCCTGCGTCGCGGCCAGCACCAGTTGCCCGGAGTCTCCCGGCACCCGCACGCCGCCGCTCACCTTGAAATAGCTGTCGGCACTGAGTGGGTTGTAGGTGGCGCGACTGGCAATCGTCGCGGCCGGGGCAACCTCAAATCGCGTCGCCATCGGTGCCGGGGCAAGCCCGCTGACCAAGCCGTTGAAGCGCCGCCCGGATACCACTGCGGCGCCATCCGGTGTGCCGACCGACCCGACGGCGGTGCCGCTCAGCGGAGTTACCAAAAACGCCCCGGGCAGCAAGGCATAGCGTGCCGGCAGCAGCGTGTAGGTGCCGGCAGCCAGGCCGGCCCCTGCGTCGAGACGCACGGCGTCGCCGACCCGCAAGGTGGTGTTGACGTAGCCGGGATCCGCAGCCAGCGCGCTGCTGCTGGAGCTGAACGGTGCATACGGCGCATAACCCGCGCTGTAGCCGGGCAGCAGCGCGAAGCTGCCGGGCGCGGCTAGAATGTCCGTCGATCCGCCCAGGCCCTTGACCCACTGATAGGCAAACAAGTCGCCGCCGCCGCGAATATCAATCACCGAACCTTGCTGCGTGACCACCGAGGTGGCCGACAATTTCACCGACTTCGAGGGCACGCCCACCGAGGAGATGTCCTGCCCGCTCGGATCGAGCCAAGCGGATCCATCAAGACTGGTGCCATAGGGAACCACCACGCCCACGCCAGTGACCGGATCCACTCCGGAAACCGAGGTCACACTTGCGCTGCCAAGCACCAGTTCGGCGGTGGTGGCAAAATCCAGATTCGCCAGCTGGCCGTCATGGGGCGCGGTGCCGCTGCCATCCCAGCCGAGTTGGATGCTGCCGAACGGGGCCCGCAACACGCCATTTTGATGGATGATCGAGCCGTAGATGTTCAGCGCGCCACCCGCCGACAGCGGCAGCTGCCGGGTGCCGGAGGCCTCAATCGTCACCGACCCTTGCCGCTGGACCGCGCCGTCGAGATAGTCGAAGGCCGCCACCGTCAGCGACAACGCGCTCGGCGCATATATCTGCCCGGCGCGCAGCCGGATGTCACCAGCGACCTCCAACGTGCCACTGCCACGAATGTCACCGCCATTCGCGACCAAATCGGCACGCGCAAACCCCCGCAATGCCAGATACCCGACGTCAATCAGCGCGGCCGATACCGCCAGCGACGCTGTCCCGTGGGTCGGCGGCATGAAAAACTGGGCACCGTTGAGGGTGACGAGGTTGAAGTTGGCCGCTTCCTCGGCGGTCATCGGCGTCTGAAACGCCGTTCCCAGCGCGAGGTAGGACGCGTTTAATACCACAGCCCCATCCGCCAGCATCACCGGCGAGGTCCCCGCTGTGATCCGCCCCGCCGCCTCAATGGCCACCGGACCCGCAAAACGCAGCGTGCCAGCTAAATCCAGATTTGCGAAACCACCCGCTGCAAAACGCTCCACCGCAAACCGGCCGGCTCCCGCGACCCCCGAGCCATCCACAGGCATTTGCCCGCCAATCGAACCAAGGTAACCCGCCGGTAACACCGCCCCGCTGGCGCGGATCACCAAATTCGCATCCAACGGCGTGGCCGCGGTACCCACCGGAAAATAGCCGCCAGAAGCAAGCTGCAGAGTGCCGCCAACCGCCGTGCTGCCACCTGCTTGTCCCAGCAGGGTGGCATCGCTCCAGAGCATTTCGCCACCCGCCAGACTGATCGTCCCGCCGTTGCTCTGGATCAGGGTCGGCGTGCCGGATATCGCATAGGGCGTCGTCACCGTGCCGCTGCTGCCGTCTTGCAACGACTCCACCGCCTTGCCCGTCTCCCCAGCCAACAGGTCAAGCGTGCCGCTGGCTCCCGATACGTTCAACAGCGAGCCCGCAGCCGCCACCACATTGCCGGAAATCCGGATGCTCCCGCCATCAAGAATCGCGCCGCGCGAGCGACCGAATGCATCCGGCACCAGCAGCTGCGAACCCGCAACGTCGAGAACCGCATCCGCACCTAACAAAACCGTGGTGTAGGCCGCCGGCGGGTCGGCCACCAGCGTGGGCAATTTCCCCGCACCGCTGACGCGGATGGTCCCCCCACTGCTGCGCAGCGTGCCGTGAAGTTCGACGGTGTTGCCAGCCACCGTGATCGATCCGCGCGGCCCCGCGTCAATCACACTGCCCGCCCCCAGCATGGTGTCGCCCCGCACCATCAGCACCCGGGTGAAATCGTTGACGACCCCAAGCGAAGACATCGTGAGGGCAACCGGACTGCGCAGGCCCAGCGGCTTGATGAGCGGCGAAAGCGTGACCGGCCCGCCGCTCGAGCCAACCGTGGCTAGCAGGCTTGTGACCGTGGGCGTCAGCTGCGTGCCTTGCGCCAGCAGCAGGCCGGGAAGCGTCTGGCCACTGCCGCTATCAACCGAGCCGATGCCACTGAGGCTGAACGATGAAAACCCGCCCTGGTCGAAAAACCCCGGCTCCAGCCACAAAGTGTTGGAACCGGCTGGCACCCGCCCGCCAATTTGCACCGCTTGCGCCTGGAGCGCCAGCGAGCCACCGGCGGCTCCTGCAAAACCGCGCAACTCGCCACCCAGTTGCAGCGTGCCACCCGTCACCGACGCGAGATTCAAGTCGCGTCCGGCTAGAATCGAGATGCTGCCGCCGTTGCCGTAGGTCACTTTGCCGCTGCCGCTCACCGCTGCCCCACCGGATACGTCGATGAGCGATCCGGCCGCCAGATCAGCCGTGTAGGTCGTGATCGCCACACTGCCTCCAGCGGTCACCAGTGTGGCGGAGGTCGGCGCGAACGCCAGCGGGCGGTCATCCGTCACTTTCGCCGCCACATCAAGCGAGGCACCCGCACCGAGCGTGAAGAGCCCCCGCCCGGCCGCGGCCGGCGGCACGTCGACCACTGACGTTAGGCTCAATTCCGCGATATAGGTCGGCGACAGGTTGTAAGTTTTGAATACAAGCGAGCCGCCGGCGGCGGCGAGGCGTCCCTGGATCGTTAGATTCGCCGCCTCAAAATCCATCACCCCTTTGGCACCAGCATCCAGCGTCACGCCCTGCCCCACCGTGATGTCGCCGTCGGGATTGGCGAGGGTTAGCGAGCCAAAACAACCGCTGCCCAGCAGCGTCGGCGAGAGCACGACGTTGGCGATGCGCGCGGCCGGCAATGCCAGCGGCAAGCCATCACTGCCCACCGCATAGTCGCCTAACGGCGGCAACGACGAACTCCGAGCAAAGGTGATGTGGGGCGCGCTCGGCGAGTAGACCGATGGCAGGCCGCCAAGCAGGCGCTCCGCGCTGAACGTCAACGCAAGCGCGGCGGCCGTGGGGACGCCATTGCGTTGACGCGGCCCGACCACGGTGCCTCCGACCAGGGCCCCATCCAGAACCATAGCGGCCGAGGAAATCTCCAGCGCCCCGCCGTTGCCGCCTTGGACGAAACCTTCCTGATAGCGGCTGCCATTGATCGCAAGCGGGTTTGCATACGTGTTGGAGACAGCCCATTTCACGCTCTGGCTGGTACTCGATCCGGTGTAAATCCCGTCATACACCCGGTCCGGAGTGGCCGTCGCCACGTCAAAGATCTGCCCGTTGGAAGTGATCCGCGACGTTTGAATCACTCCGCCCGCATAGTTCACCGAGCCGCCTGCTACGTTGATCGTCGCGCCATCGCGCATCACCACAGCGTCGCCCGCGTCAAGTTTCACCGTGCCCCCGGCAGTCGTCAACTCACCAACCGTGCGCAACACCAAATTGGCATAACCCGAAACGTCGGCCAGCGGCGTCCCTATCCAAGCCTTGCCATTATAGGTCCCGCTTTGCGTGATGTCCACGGTGAGCGTCGCCCCCCGCAATGCGCTGCTGCGCAACAGCGGCGAATCAGCCAGTTCACTGCCAAGCAGCTGCACCGTCACGATGTTGGCGGTCACTGACGAAACCACGTCGCGCGAACCACCGACATCAATCAAGGACCCGGCATCCAAGTCGATCCGGCCGCCCGAACGGAAAAATTGGTACAGCGGCGGACTGGTGCTGGATGCGGCCGGCGTGGTTAGCCAGGTGCCTACCTCAACCGCGACCTGGCCGCTCTGCGCCTGAATCACCGCGCCATTGGCGAGATGCACCAGGTTGCCGGTCAGATTGATTTGCGATGACAGCGCGAGCTTGGTGCCGATCGCCGTTTCCGTGCTGCTGAATTCGGGCACCACGCGGGTCACACTGCCTGCTCCCAACGTGATGGATCCTGTCTGAAAATTGAGGAAAGACGGGCCGAACGCCGGATTGGAGGAATCAAAGGCGATGTTGCCAATCGCGCCGTAGTTGGCCAGCAAATCGATGCGTCCATTGAGCGCGACGGATGTGCTGGCGTCGATCGCACCTAACTGATCCAACGTCTTGCCAACCAGAGTCACGCTGGCTCGCGTTGCGCTGATCAGACCGTTGAGGGTGACCGTGCCGGCATACGGATCCAACAATGACTGGGGATTTGCCACGGCCCCCACATAAACATCCAGTCCGCGCAACGATGGATCGGTGGAACTGTGCGCGTCGAGACCCACCTGCAAGCCTGCCGCGAGAATGGTCTGTCCATCGGGCGTTTCGATGGTCCCCGAGTTGGTCACGTTCGCGCCAATCAACGCGATGCGTCCCCCGACCTTTGCCGCCGTGCTCGGGGCGCTCAGCACCGCTCCCGCCTGCACCGTCACGTCGCCAATCCGCGTGCTGGCGGCCACTCCGGGATCAAAGGCAGCCGTGCCGTTGGCACCCGCATCCAGCTTCAAGGCGCTAAACAAAAACTGGTGGTCCGGATTGTTTAGCAAGCCCTGCCCTATCAGATTGTCGTTGATCGGCAGCGACGACGCCACCAAGGTGTGCGCATTGACCTGGCTCGAGCCGCCAAAGATGATGCCGTTTTGATTGATGATATAGACCTGGCCGGCGGCGTTGATAGAGCCGAGGATCTGGCTCGGGTTGCCGCTCGGGTCGCTGACCTTGTTAAACGCGATCCATTGGCTG
>CAIVSK010000267.1 GCA_903908495.1 Akkermansiaceae bacterium | reverse complement strand
GTTGTCAGTTGTCAGTTGTCAGTTGTCAGTTGTCAGTTGTCAGTTGTCAGTTGTCAGTTGTCAGTTGTCAGTTGTCAGTTGTCAGTTGTCAGTTTAGAGACACAAGACGCAAGAGAAGAGGAATATCCAGAAGCGCTCTGCTCTTGTCTTGCCGTCTTGCGTCTTCAAGTCTTGCGTCTTTCTTCAGTATCTTGTCCCCGATTTGGGATCGATGGTGATGGGCCAGCCGGGGAAGGGGGCGTTATCCGGGGCGGGCTTGGCCGGGGAGGCCCAGTAGGGCCAATTGGCAAGAGTGACGCGAGCGGAGCCGGGATCACAGGTGAGGATGGTGTAGCCAACAGCATGGGTGAAGAGGGTGGCGGGTTGGCGTTCGCTGGCAACAGGGTTGGCCACGGCTGCGAGGGTGATCCGGTTGCCAAAGGCATCGCTAAAATCGCCGGTCTCGCGGGGACCACCGGGGCGGGGGTTGGCTCCTTTGACCACTGGCATCCAGCGGCGCGGCGCGATGTTGGAATTCGCGGGGGACGAGATCCACCATGGACCGTCGCGGTATTTGGTGAGGCCGTACTGGCCGCTGGTGCCAAGGTCCTGGTCGCCAGTGACGTGGAGGGCGCCGGCTTGTTTGATCAATTCGAGGGCGAGTTTGCGCTTTGCCTGTGGCCAACCGTTGGCGTTGAAGTCGGGTTTGGGCAAGTCGTCGGGCGGGTAATCGCCGGCTTTGGGCAGTTTGGGGTCGCTGAAATTGGCGTCGGACCCGGTGGCGGCGGGGGGGTAGGTTTGGATGGCGGCAAAGGTGGACTGGGAGAGGACGAGGCGGATGGGGGTGGTGGGATCGGGTTTAGCGGCCCAGTGGGCGAGGAAGGTTTCCTGGCGCGGGCCGAGGAGTTCGGCCTTGGGGTGATCCGGTGGCGGCGAACTGTAGAAACTGGCCTCGGAGGGCCAGCCGTTGGCGATTTTGCCGACGGGGAGCAGATCGCGGGGGGCGGATTTGAATTGGTGATCGGCGAGGATGGCCATGTCGAGCGGGCCGTATTGCCATTGGGTGAAAAAGACCGAGATGAGGTTGTCGGCGATGGTGGGGTCGATGGGTGAGGGCAGGTTGCCGGTTTGGGTGGCGTGGACGGTGTTGACGAATTCCGGGGCCATTTTGTAGCCGCCGGAGTCTTGTGCGGCGGCGCTGTACCCCTTATAAACTTCGGCGAGTTTGCCGCCGCAGCCCCAGAGTTTGTCATGAAAAACATCGTGGTCGCCGGGGATTGTGACGGAGGGGGTGTCGCGGAGGATTTCGCGCCATGTCCAGCCGTGCATGGCGTACTTGCGCAAGTAGCACAGCAGGGTGCGCTCATTCGGGCGTTGATCCACGACGTAGGAATAGCCGCCGCCGAGTTCGTGGACTTGGTCGCCGAGGAAGGCGATGACGTCGGGTTTTTGGGCGGTCACGTTGGCGACCAGGTCGTTGTGAGGGAAGCCGCTGGTGCTGTTGCAGCCAAGCGCGGCAACGGTGACGGGCCGGCCCTTGGGCAGCGGGTGGACGCTGCCCTTGAAGGAATCACCGTCGAGGGTCACCTCGTAGCTGTGGGGGACGGACAGATCGAGGCGGCGGAGGG
Organism: Akkermansiaceae bacterium; assembly: GCA_903908495.1. Taxonomy (GTDB): domain Bacteria; phylum Verrucomicrobiota; class Verrucomicrobiia; order Verrucomicrobiales; family Akkermansiaceae; genus Luteolibacter. Next base: position 2,454 of record CAIVSK010000267.1, on the reverse strand, counting down.
TGAATTTGGCGGTGCGGGAGGTGGCGTCGAGAGCGGTGGAGGAATTCGGTTTGCCGTCAAGAATGAGGAAAACGTCATGTTTTTCCTCGCGGGCATAGGAGGCGGCCTGGATGAGGAGGCGGAGGCTGCCGTCGTTGGATGGGGTTTGGGTGACCCACAGGATCGGGCCGAAACTGCGCTTGGGGTGGTGGGCTGCCTTTTCGCCAGTGACCAGCAAGCGGTCAAAAGCGATGCGGAAATCGCCGCCACGGTCCTGGGAGATGGTGGGCGGGGCGGTCGGGCGGGGCTGGGCGGAGACGATGACCGGCGGCAATTTCGACGAGACGGTGAATCCGACGAGGCCGGTGAGCCATGATGCGTGGACCTCGGTGGTGAGCGTCCCCAGGAGTCGGCTGGAGGGGTCGGTCGCGTTGAGGGAGAGTTTGACGAGGTCTCCGCTGCTCGGTTCGCCCAGGAGTTCCAGCGTGACCAGACGAAACGGCACGGGAACCTTGGCACCTTTGCTCACGGCGCTGCCGATGAACAAGGTGCCATCCGCTTGCAGACCCGCACTCAGACCGCTGCCAAAGATGGCGGCTTCACGGAAATCGCCGGAGGGGGCGCTGAGGCCCACTTGCATGCCGACAAACGCCGATAGCGAGGAAGCCTGCGAGACTTGATCGATTCGGCAGCGGACGGTAAACGGGGCGGCTGCCGGGGTGAGTTCGGCGGTGAGCAGGACGAGGTTGCGGTTGCCGCCGGAGAAGATGTTTTCGATGCGTCCGGCCTTGACGGTCCAGTCTTCGGCGGGGTTGGCCCACAGATCGGGGCCGGGCCAAGGCCGGGTAATGGTGGATTGCCACCGGGGCTCAATGGTGGCGGCGCTGGTGAGATCGAGGAGCAGGAGGAGGAGCGGAAACAGCGATTTCATGGGCGCGGCGGAATATGCAGCAGGGGGCTGCGGGCTGCAACGCCAGAATGCCGACCGGACAAATCAGGGAATAATTGGATCTGACCTTGCGGTGTTGGGCGAGGGCGGCTTGAATCGCCTCCCGCTGGCATGTTTTTGCTCAACAAGATATTTCAACTCAGGGATCATGTGAATCCCGATCACGAGAAGCCGTTCCTCGAACACCTGGAGGACCTGCGCACAATGCTCCTGCGCATCGTCATCACCTTGGTGCTCGCCATGCTGGTGTGCTTCAGCTTCCAGGAAAAACTCATGGAGGTGCTGCGCCGCCCGGTGGAGCAGGTGTGGATGGATCAGTTGCTAGACAAGCTGCCGCAAGGCAAGGACCCCTCGGTGCGACCGGTCAACGTGGACACCTGGGAGCGGGCGAAGGCGGTGGAGCACGCGGTGCTGGGGCTGGATGCGGAGCCGCGCGAGGCGTTTTTCAAGGCGTTGGGGGATGATAACCTGCGTTTTCATGCGCAGACGGTTGAGTTGCTGCGGGCGGCTCTGGCGTTGCCCAAGGACAAGCGCAATGGCTTTGTGACTGCCCTGGCGGGGCCGGATGACTTGAAAGCCCAGGTGCGGGCCTTGATCAAGACTGCGCCGAGTCCCGAGATCGACAACCGGGGCAATTTGCGGCTGATGTCCGCCCTGAAGCCCACCGAGACGTTCATGCTCTCGATGAAATTGTCGTTTTTCGCGGGCATCGTCATTTCGTTTCCGCTGTTGCTGATGTTTATCCTGCAATTTGTCCTGCCCGGCATGCATGCGAATGAAAAACAGGTGCTGTGGCCGTCGATGGCCATCGGCTTCGGCTTGTTTTTGGGCGGGGTGTTGTTCGCCTATTACGCGGTGCTGCCGCGGGCTCTCGGGTTCTTTTACGAGTGGGGGGGCAAACTCGGCGTTTCCAACGATTGGCGGATTGGCGAATACATCACCTTTGCCACTCAATTCACCCTGCTGTTTGGCTTGTCCTTCGAGTTGCCGGTGGTGGTGATGGTGTTTGTCAAGTTGGGCATGCTCACTTACGAGACGATGGCCCGTACCCGCTCGTACGCCATCGTGGCCATCTTCGTGGCCGCCGCAATCCTGACGCCCACCCCGGACGCGCTGACCATGACCTTGATGGCCGCGCCCATGATCATCCTTTACGAAATCTGCATCTGGCTGGCCTGGTTCGACGCCCGCAAGGCACGCAGGCTAGCCGCCGTGGAAGAAGCCGCCGAGCGCGAACGCATGGCCAGCTGGCACCACGCTCCAGCCGCCGATGTGGTCGATGTGACCGATGTGGCCGATGTGACAAGTGAGCCAAGCGGCGACGACGGCTGGCGGGAAAAATATCCGGATTTGATCCCATCAACGACCGAACCGACCGCGCCGACCGAACCGACGGAGCCGACCGAACCGACCGAACCGACCGAACCGACCGAACCGACCGAACCGACCGAACCGACCGAACCGACCGCGCCGCTCGTGGCCCCCGTGGCCCCCGTGGCCCCCGTGGCCCCCGTGGCCCCCGTGGC